>CANROP010000024.1 GCA_947632265.1 uncultured Bacilli bacterium | reverse complement strand
ATCTAGCAAATTAATAATAGCATATTGCCCTTAATTTGTCCATACCCTCATCAGCACTTTGTTTGAAAAGAGATAAAATTTTAATAAGAAAGAAATTTATGATTATTTTAATTTTTGTACTAACTTGCCTTGGCATCTAACTGGTCAAGATAAAAATAAGTTTAATATTAAAAAATTTTTGAATTGGACTTATCAAAATAATTTAACTAAGATATCTGGAGATATGATTTTGCCTAAAATAATTTGGCATAGAAATACTAACATAAGAACTTATTATACAAAAGAAGAAATAATTAAGATGTTAAATGTAATAGATATAAGGGCTAACCAAGGCAAAGAAGATTATTTAATATTAAGTTTAATATGTTATTTAGGATTAAGAATAAGTGATGTTGTTAATTTAAAATTAAGTAATATTGATTTTAATGAAAATAAAATATCTATAATTCAATATAAAACAGATAATTTGTTAACTTTACCTCTTATAGATAAAGTTAAATATCCTTTACTAGATTATTTAAAAAATGTAAGACCCAAATGTGAATTGGATTATGTTTTTATAACTCATGAAGAACCATATAGACAATATATTGAATTAAAAACATACAACCATAAAGTTAAAAACTATTTTATTAAAGCAGGTATAGATATTAAAGGAAGAAAACATGGATTTCATAGTTTAAGACATAGTTTTAGTACATTACTTTTAAAAGAAAATACATCTTTATATTCTATATCAACAATACTAGGTCATCAAAATATTGAAACAACCATGACTTATTTAGATATAGATACTTCTAAACTTAAAGAACTAGCTTTGGAGGTACCTTATGTTAAATGATTATAATTTTAAAAGTATTTTAAAAAATGAATTAAATTACTTTATTAAATATAAAAGAAGTTTAGGGCTAAAATATGAGAAAGAAATTTCAAGACTACATTATATTGATAATATTTTATATAAGTTAAAACTTAAAAATAAAAGAATAACTAAAGAAATATTTTACGAATTAACTAAGAGAAATAATATGAATGGTGAAAATTATGCTAGACAATATGGAGTAACAAAAGATTTCTGCAAATTTTTAATATTTAATGGTTATAAAAATATTTATTATAAAGAAAAGAAATTTAATGTTATAAATAATTATAAACCTGTTATATTTAATGACAAAGAAATTGATTTATTATTTAAAACAATAGATAAAGAAAAAAAACAAACATAAAAATTGTAAATATTACAAAGTGTATTATGGTTATTCAATACTTTTTAGATTATTATATTCTTGTGGTTTAAGAATATCTGAGGTAATTAAAATAAATATTGAAGATATTAATTTTAATGAGAATACAATTAATATTATTAATTCAAAAAGAAATACATCAAGACTTGTCGTATTTTCTAATTCTATGAAGAAATGTCTATTAGGGTATATTAATTTGTTTGAAATAAAAGATGGCTTATTATTTCAAAATTCCAAAAATAATAAAATTTGTAAAGAACGATTAAGAGAATTTTATAATAAAATATTAATTGATTCTAATTTAAATAAAAAGGCTCACATCCATGACCTTCGTCATGTTTTCTGTAATAAAGCTTTTAATCAAATGTTAGAAAAAGGATATAATGAAAATGTTGTAATAGTTTATCTTTATAAATATATGGGGCATAAATATATTACAGAAACTGAATATTATTTACATTTTACCGATTATAATAAAAATAAAATTCTTGAAACTAATGATATTTTTTCTAAAAAATTATATGAAGGAGTTGATTTAGATAATGAGTAATAGATTTAGTAAATTAGTTCAAGAATTTCTTACAAGTTATATAATTGGAGAATGTAATTATTCAATCAATACTAAAAGTTCATATTCAACTACGTTTTATCTGTTTTTAGAGTTTATGAATAAAGTAAAAAATATTAAACCAAATAAAATAGAAATTGAAACAATCACTAAGGAAGTAATAGTCCAATTTCTAGATTGGTTAGAAACGAATAGATCTGTTTCTATATCAACTAGGAACCAAAGACTTGCTTGTATTAAATCTTTTTACAAGTATGTTCAAACAAACGAACTAGATTTATTTGAATCTTGTTCAACTATTCTTAGTATTAAGAATAAAAAGGTTCCTAATAAAATGATATCATATTTTACAGAAGATGAGATAAAAATTATGATAAATTATTTAAATAATAGTAAAGATTTAAAAAAATTAACTATGATTTGTGTATTATATGAAACAGGTTCAAGAGTTAGTGAATTTATTAATATTAAACTAAAGGATTTAAATTTAAGTGAAAATGCCAGTATAACATTATATGGTAAAGGAAATAAAAAAAGAATAGTGCCAATTAGTCAAGAATTAGTTAAATTAATCAATAAATATTTAAAAGAAGATTACATTAATTATGGTGATGATTATTTATTTTACTCAAATTATAAAAAGAAATATGAAAGATATGGAATTAATTACATTGTAAAACAATTAATAATAAAGTTGCATTCAATAAGTCAGAATTGCTTTAAAGGTAATTATCATCCTCATTCATTTAGACATACAAAGGCATCACATCTTTATAATAATGGAACACCACTTTTATATATAAAAGGATTTTTAGGACATAGTACAATTACATCAACCGAAATATATGCTACTCCAGATGCAAAAAAACAACGAGAAGAAATACTAAAAAGCTCTGAGGCAATCGATACTAAAAATAAATATAGTTCTAGTAAAATAGATAGTTTAAATAATTGGCTTAAAAATAATATGAAATAGTAAAAAAATTATGTTAAGAAAAAATTGAAGAATCCTATATTTTAGAGGGTTCTTTTTAAATTCTTAACATAACTAAATCCTTAACATAAAACAAATTATGTTAAGTTTAACATAATTTGTTAGAAAAAAATATTCCATATATAGTAGAACATAAGAGTGCGACTAAAATAATTACAACTATTATTATAAGTGATACCCAACCACCAGTACTTATGCGAATTTTCACATAACTATAGTTATTGGTATACTATCTTGTTCTGTCCACCCCATATATGTTGTAAGATGTCCCTGTGGATCTGCATCTACTAGTAATACTTTTTTACCCATTTTTGCAAGAGCAACTCCTAAATTAAAAGTGGTAGTAGTTTTACCCACCCCACCTTTTTGATTGGCAATAGCAATTACCTCACAATTATTCTTTTCAAAACTCATATTCTCCTCCTTTCTATTTTGCCATTAAATTAATAATGGCAATGTATAAAAAAGAACTGATATATAATCAATTCACATGTATTTAAAGGCTTAAAGCCTTAATATTCTATGGCAGGGGTAGCAGGAGTCGGACCCACATCAGCGGTTTTGGAGACCGTTATTCTACCATTGAACTATACCCCTGTGACTAAATAAGTATATCATATTTTTTTTAATTGTTCAATTACTTTTTGTTATTTCACTAAATAAAGTGTGGTATAATGTTGATAGATTTAAATAGGAGGATTAAATGAATATAGAAAAATTGCATGAAAAAAGAATATTAGAATTTTGTAAATCTTGTATAAGTTATTATATAGATTATTTAACTCCTAATGAGATTAATCTTATAAACAATATTATTGATGATACTAAATTATATAAATCAAGTGAAAGTGAATTATTAAAAATTGCAGAAAAAATTTGGGATAATGAACTTTCTAGTGGAAAATATAAAGTTATTTCATGGAGTAAATTTGCTGATCAAAAAAGGAAAAAATTTATAACTTTTGCAACACTAAGTAAAGCAGATGAAATTAATTCTTTTTGTAATTCTGATTTAGGAATTGAATATTCAATAACATATAAATCAATAATAGGAGCTTTAAATAAAGATGGTGCGACTATAATTGAAGATATTAGTAAAAAAAACGATTTTACTATAGCTATAATTAATAATAAAGTTATAAATTCATATATGCAACTAAATTTATTACTCCAATACAACTATTAGATAAAAGTGATAACGATTATCTTTCTAAACATAATGAACTAATTTTAGATTCAAATTTAATAACTGAAATAGGTGAATTTAAATTAAATCCTCATAGTAAAAGTTAAAGTAATACTTTAATTTTTTTATGATTGATATTTTAATACAAAGTATGATAAAATGTTTACAGTAAGTTAAGGTATAAAATAACGAAAGCATTATAGGAGGTGTAGTAAGAAACTTATATGATTAATTTAATATATAAAAATATTTTGACTTGCTAAATAAAAGATTGAAAGGATATAAAAATGAAAAAGATTAAATATATTATATTACTATGCACATCTGTATTTTTATTATCAGGATGTGTTAAATTTAATGCAAATATGAATATAAAAAAGGATAAATCAATGAATTTTTCTATAATATATGCAGTTAATTCAACTTTGTTAGATGATCAGGAACTATTGACTGATGAAGAAAAAAAGAATATAGAAAAGCAAGGATTTATTTTTGAAGATTACAAAGAAGACAACATGAAAGGATTTAAAATAATCAAAAACATTAAAAACATAGATAGTATAAGTTCAAAAAATGATGAAGAATATAGCTTATCTGGCATCATGAATAACACTTCAGAAGAAAATTATATGTTTAAAGTTGAGAAAGGTTTTTTTAAAAATACTTACACTGCTAATTTTAAATTTGATGCTTCTGATAGTGGATTAAGTGATGACTTACAAGATCCAACCCTTGATGATGATAATTATAACGATGAATTAGAAAATGAAGAAGACACTTTAGATTCTAACACAGATGATGACTTTGATTTTACTGAATTAATGGGTAACTTAGATTTAAGTTTTAACGTAACATTACCATATAAGGCAATAAGCAATAATGCTTCTAAAACTGAAAATAATGATAAAAAATTAAGTTGGAATTTATCTAATGATGAACTTCAAAATATAGAATTTAAATTTGAATTATATAATATGACTAATATTTATATATGTGTAGGTATAGGTATTGGAATACTTATAATAGGGGTGATTGTAGCAATTACAATAATAACTAAAAATAAAGGAAATAAAAAAGATAAAAATAATAGTTCTAACACACAAATAAATCAGCCAGTAAATCAAAATACAACATATCAACAACCTATTGTAAATCCTATTGATACTCAAGCTAATACAATAAATAATGGAAATATTAGTTCTAGTATGCCTTTAAATAATAATAATCAAGTTTCTAACACTAATATTGTAAATCCTATTGATACTCAAACTAGTACAATAAATAATGGAAATATTAGTTCTAGTATGCCTTTAGATAATAATAATCAAGTTTCTAACACTAATATTGTAAATCCTATTGGTACTCAAGCTAATACAATAAATAATGAAAATATTAGTTCTAGTATGCCTTTAGATAATAATAATCAAGTTTCTAATATTAACACAAACAATTTAAACACTATACCAGAACAGCAAAATACTAACACAACAGATATATTTAACACATCAGTTAATCAAACTAGTACACCTAATATTAATAATCAAAATAATAATCCATTTAATAATGAAACTATGTAAGACTATCTTAGTCTTACTTTTTTATTAAAAATTAAAAATACTATTATGACCATAATTGACTTAAACTTAATAATATGTAATAATTTAGTTAATAAAAAATTATTAAATAAATGGAGGCTATATATGAAAGCATTAATTACTGGTGGAAGTTCTGGTATTGGTTTATCAATTGCTAAAGAACTAAAAAGAAAAGGATACGATATAATACTTGTAGCAAGAGATATTAAAAAACTGGAAGTTGCTTCTAAAGAGGTTGGATTAAATACTCAAATTATATCATCTAACCTTAGTAATACAGATGACTGTATTAAATTACATAATAAATTAAAAAATGAAGATATAGATATATTAGTTAATAGTGCAGGTTTTGGATTACATGGCAAGTTTTTAGATGATGATTTAGATAAACAACTAGAAATGATTGATTTAAATATTAAGGCTTTACAAACACTAACAAAGTTATTTTTAAGCGACATGAAAGAAAGAAACCATGGGTATATTTTAAATATTGCATCAACAGCTGCTTTCTCGCCAGGTCCATTAATGGCTAGTTATTTTGCATCTAAAGCATATGTGTTAAGATTAACTGAGGCTATATCAGAAGAGGTTCGTCAAGATAAAATTAATGTTTATATTGGATGTCTTTGCCCTGGACCAGTTTCTACACATTTTAATGATAAATTAGGTATCAAGTTTTCTAAGGCTCAAGATAGCGATGAACTTGCTAGATATGCAGTTAAAAAAATGTTTCAAAAAAAGATAGTTATTATACCTACTCTTAATCATAAATTAAATGCTTTTTTTAATAAATTTGTTCCTAGAAAAATATTATTAAAAGCTAATTATAATGTTCAAATTAAAAAAATTAAAAATGCTAAAGTTAAGTAGCATTTTTTTCTATTCTTCTGGTTTATCACTTGTTAGATTTATATCATACACATGACCTGGTTTTCTCTTTTCGGGTGGAAGGGGTGTAAAACATTTTTCTCCCCAATGTCTAAGCATATACTCTTTCATGTTTTTTTGTACAGGTAACATCGTATCTTCAAACTTAACTCTAACTGTTGGAAACATCTCATCTTTGCGATATCTTAAAGGGTGTAATGGGCTTCTATAAGTCCAAGTTAAATCATCTCCAATATACTTTGAATGCTTATTTAATTTTCCATATAGTCTAGCATTAAATCTATATAAATGTTTTAATGGTATTGGATTAATATGAGCATTTTCAAAGAATATTATAATTGGCATAAGTATTGAATTACATAATCTAAGTGGTAAATCCATAATAGTTGTTTTAGCCATATAATCATAAATAAATACATCTATAAATATACCATTGCAATCAGTACAACGATTAGGTAATAATTTATTTACTTCTTTTATATATGTATTTTTCTTTCTTATTTTCATGGCTGGCCATGTTACATCGTATTTTTTATTTTTTTCAAAGCAATGAAATACATATTTATCTTTATCCAAATCTTTTTCTAGAGCTTTAATGAATTTTTTATATTCAGAACGCATCATCGCAATATCCATATCATCATCCCATGGTATAAATCCGCCATATAAGTATGCCCCTATTGTAGATCCGCCTGTTAAGCAATATTCTATGTTATTTTTTTTACAAACTTCATCAATATCTTTCATCATATCCATAAGAGCTAATTGAACATCACGTACCATGATTTTAGTTCCATCTTTTTTTTCTTTTAGTAAAAATTCTCCAAAATCCTCTCTATTATACATATATGCACTTCCTATCAATTTTCTTTTGTCATTAACAATGCTTCAAATATATCTACATCTGTTGGTGTTGTAATTTTCATGTTTCTTTCAGATCCAATTGAAAAATTAATTGTTTCTCCAAGCATAATCATAAGGTCACATGTAGCAACCGTTTTTTCAATATGTCTTTTTTCTGCTTCTTCGTGTGCCCACAATAATTTACCTAATGGATATGTATGTGGTGTTTGTGTTCTTTTTAAATTATTTCTTTCAAGAAATTTGTTAGATGTTTCTTGATCAGTTGTTTCTACAATTACTTCATTACAAGGTACTACAGCTACTGCTGAACCCTTATTTTTACAAGTAACAATAGAATCAGAAATAATTTCCTGTGTAACTAATGCCCTATTACCATCATGAACAAGTACTATATCATCTTCTTTACAATGCTTTTTTAATTCTTGAAGTGCTAAAAGAATAGATAATTGTCCATTATTTCCTTCTCCACCAGATACAATCCATTTAACTTTTGTAATATTATACTGTTTAACATATGCATCCATTACCATTTCCCAGCCGTTAAGGCAAGAGATAATAATGGCATCTATATTTGGATGATTTTGAAATGCCTCTAATGTATATATAATTAAAGGTTTATTTTTAATCGGCATAAATTGTTTTGGAATTTCTTGATGCATACGTGATCCTTTTCCAGCCGCTGTTATAAGTGCGATATTCATAAACTACCTCATTTCTATTATCAGTATATCATAAATATTGTCAAAATAAAAGTAACAATATTTGTCGCTTAAGAATTATTCATTTAATTTACTTTCTCCTGTAGAATAATCAATAGTTATTCCATCTTGAACGTTATATACAAATACGTTGAATTTTATACCTTTACCATTATCTTCTACAGATAACGCTTCTATAATTACTCCAGTTGCAAGTAAATTATTTCCTTCAAACACTGGTGTTACTCTATATAAAACATGGTTTGATGTTTCTTTTACATAGTTTGCTACTTTATTTTCCCATTCAAGCATTCCTTCTGTATTCATATATCTAGTACATGTTATTAGATTTTTTTCATTAGCATTTTCTCCAGTTAATTGATAACCTATTAAATGACATCTATTATATAAATATTTACCACTAACTATATCATACTTTACTAGATGCCATCCACTAGGTTTTATAGAACCAATACTACCTCTTTCACTAGTTGGCATAGTATCAATGCTTACATTAGCAAATGCTACTCCGCATCTACCTAAATTATCTAATTCACTATATTTTTCAAATGAATTGGTAGTTATATCTTCATCAGTAAAATAAGGTTCATTATTGTTTAAGACTATATAAGATTTACCCATATATTCTGATATATCTTTAAAACTATATGAAAATTTATCTTCGATATTATTATCTACATATTCAGTATTATTATTTTGATTAAAATATAATGCTGAAATAATTAAAGATAATACTAGTATAATAAATGTAAAATTATTATTTTTTCTTTTTCTTATTTTTGTCATAAATAACATCTAACTCCTTATTTATTGCTTATAAGTAACATTTTTATAAAATCAATATATTGCTTTTTACTTTACATTTTATATAAAAGAGAATTTAAGCATAACTCAAACTCTCTACTGCACTTTCTTCATCTTGTGGGATAATAGGATCTAATGGATCATCTATGTCTGGATTTTCACTAGGATTGTCAGCAGGATTTTCTTCTATCTCTCCAATATCATCATTTAGTTCTCCATCAGGATTTTCTTCTCCTATAAAATCATGAATGAAATCGTTTATTTCATCATCTATATTGTCATCTATATTGTCGTCTTCCTTTGAGTCACTATTTTCGGTATCACTATTATCATCTACATTTGGAGTAGTTGGAACTTCCTCAGGTTTTACTGGAGTTGGAGCTTTTGTTACTTTATTTGCATTATCACTTGATCCTCCATAAGTTGATTCTAACTTTTCTCCTTTTAATACTTTATCTATCAACTCTCTAGCTTCATCTATACTACTTTGATTTGGTTCCATTACGTATAATAATTGATTATAAGTATAAGTATAATTAGTTGAATCACTACCAGTTAAACTATATGAAGTAATATTCCAAGGTGTCATATCATTTAATTGCTTCTTTATTAAAGAAGTTATTTTTTTAACTGACATATTTGTCTGGTATTTTCCATCAACTGCACTTAATAATGAACTATACTTAGTTATAATTGCCTTACTTGATGCTTTTCTTATTAATGCTTCTATTAGTGCTTGTTGATTTTTACCACGTTGTCTATCTCCATCAGTGAATGCTTTTCTAGTACGAGCAAAGTCTAATGCTTGTTCTCCATTTACTTCGTTATAACCTTTTTTAAAACTATATCCTGAATAAGATATAAATGTGTAGTCAGAGTAAACACTTACTCCATCTAATGCATCTACTATATCTATTACTGATGTAAAATTAACTTTTACATAATAATTTATGTATATATCTAGTAAGTCTTCTATAGTTTGTATAGACATATCTATTCCATATATACCAGCATGAGTTAATTTATCTTTATAGCCTGTTGTACCATGTAATTGTACATAGTAATCTCTTGGTATTGAAATAAGTAATACTTGTTTATTCTTTGGATTTATGATTGCTACTATATTAACATCACTTCTAGATACTGATGAAATTTTACCATATGTATCTATTCCACTTATGTATATCGCAAAACAATCTTTAGTTACATCTACATCTTTTAAAGTAGATTCTACTTCTTTTTTGATTGAGAATGTATATATTACTTTTATAGAATTTGAAAAGTTTTCTATTTCTTCTTCCATTATACTTTTTATTGAATCTTCTAATACAATCGCATCTACTTTTGAATTTAGTAAATCTTGTACTTGAGTATCAGAAGATTTATACGATTTAAAGTTAATTTTTATTTCTTTTTTTAATCTATTTTCTATTTCATTAGAATTAACTCCATTATCGTAATATCCTACTGTTTTATTTTTTATATCTTCTAGTTTTTCATATTCGCTTGTTTTTAAAACTATAACAGAATAATTTTCTAGTTTATATTTACTATCTCCATTACCTATTAGTACACCTAGTGTTCGTGCGATTAAGATACTTACAATAGACATTAATATTATAACTATAATGCATATAACAGATACTACTTTTTTTATTTTCTTTTTAACTAATTTATAATTTAAAATTAATAGGCTACATCCATCAAAGAATGTTAAAATGCCTAAAATAGTTAAAGTATATTTTAGTGGAAGTACGTTCATATAAAATAAAAGACATATAAAAACAGTTGAAACTATAATTAAGAGTATGCTTGTTATTTTATAAAATTTAAGTTCGCCTTTACTCATTTTTTTTCTTGATTTTTTTGCCACTTGTACCACCTTTATTTTAATATTACTATCTAATTATATCATATTGCAGTAAAAAAAAGAAATATGCATCTTATAAAATAATTATAAGTTTACATGCAATATTTTTTATATTGTTCTAAAAAATAATTATCTGTCATACCTGCTATAAAATCTATTACTTTTCTTGCAGGTGTTGTATTTTTTATATATTCCTCGTTCATATCATTTAAAAATACTAGATATATATCACTCTTTATATCATTGTTAATTATTTGATTATAGTATAAATCAAATAATTTACTAAATTTATTTGTTATTTCTTCTATAGTTTGTTTACTGTTTGCTTTTAAATATATATTGGAATAATTAAAATCTATTAGTTTGTTTAATGCATTAAATACTTTACTAGAAATCATTATGTAGTTTTTATTTTGACTATTATTTATTATATCCATAACTATAGTATTTATTATATCTGAATTAGTTATTCCAAGTACATTTGAAATTTCTTCTGGTATATCTGAAATTTTTATTTTACCTAATCTTATTGCATCTTCTATATCTCTACCTATATAAGCTATTACATCACTTATTCTAACAACACATCCTTCTAATGTCATAGGCTTTAAATTTTTTAGTGTTTCTTTATCGTTATAACAAGCATTATATTCATTTAAGAAATCCTCAACTGTTTTATTTACTGGATAATATTTGCCTTCTAAAATTTCTCCATTATGGCATAGAATTGCATCTAAAACTTGAATAGAGATATTGCTTCCAAATCCATTTTTTTCTATATTCATAAGAGTTCTTACACTTTGAACATTATGATTAAAATAGCCTTCATTATATTTTAAACTCAAATCATTTAAAATTTTTTCTCCTACATGTCCAAATGGTACATGACCTAAATCATGCCCTAGGGATGCTGCTTCTATTAAGTCTTCATTTAGATTTAAAGCTCTTCCTATTGTACGTGCTACTCTACTTACCATTTGGACATGTGTAATTCTTTTACTTATCATATCGTTTTCTACATTTGAAAAAACTTGTGTTTTATCTATATATCTAACATAAGAAAGCGAATATATTATTTTATCTGTATCTCTAAAAAAGGGTGGTCTAAAATCATTATCTATATTTTTTAATCTTATAGCATTTTCATTTTTACAAGCATATTTTGAAATTAATTCATTATTTTTATTCATATTTTTTACTACTTCTTGATTCATCTTACACCTCTTATAAATTATACCATGAAAAAAACTCTATAAAAAGAGTTTATAAAGTAAATGGCCTAATTTATAATATTCTAATGAACTATTATCTTTTATTCTTAAAATTATTATAAAGAACAAAAACTTTTAGATTCAAATACGTTTTTTACAATTCTAAGAATTTTTTAAAATTTTAGTAATATGTTACTTTTTCGTTTAATTAATTATAAAAATATCCCACACCATTTAAGGAGTGGAACTATTAGATACTATGCCTTCGCACCACTTAGGCATCTCATCAGATTATAAAATCCTACACTTAAGAAATTAGTAAAACTAAAATCCGCGATAGTTAGTGTCTTTCTACCTCTAGTACCTCTTAATAATAATATGACAAGCCTAATTTTGTCTATGGTATTTTTATATTTATTTTTGTTTTATATTGGCATATATCATATCATGATCAGAGGTTCCTTTAGAGTCGATAATTCCTGCATCTTCTACTTTCCAATTTTTTGGTATAAATATATGATCTAGAGCAGCTTCATTTCCTGATTTGTCATGCCAAGTTTTTCCTTGAATGTCTACATGCTTTAACGTATCCTTAAAATGAGAAATAAAATCTTCTAATTTAGAATCTCCTAATTCCATATTAAAATCACCAGTTAATACAATAGGATAATCTTTTCCATATTTTTCTATTATATTCTTTAAAGCATTTAACTGACGAATTTGGATAGAAGGTATCTGATAGTCTAAATGAGTATTTATCATACATAATTTTCTATGTTCTTCATCTTCTGAAACAACTATAGTAGCAATCCGTGGCATAATTGAAAATTTTGTAATTGATGTTTTTAAATCAGTAAAATTATTAGGCACCCATGGTAACCATAAAGTTTTTTCTAATAATACATTTCTATTAGTAATAATATTATTATTTTCATTATATGGAATCTTGGTTAACAAATTGCCATATCTATAATTACCATAAAATCGATAATTTGGCAATCTAAGCATCAATTCATTAACATATTTAATTGTTAATTCCTGTGTACCTAACAAATCAAATTCATTTTCTTTAATTTGAGTGGCTACAATATCAGCATTAGAAATTCCAGTTTGGTTTAATCCACCATTTCTGTTTATGGCATTATCTTTAACATTAAAAGAACCTATTCTTAAATTATCCATTACATCGATCTTCCTTTTTCATTTTTATAAATTTTACTATAAATTTCAAATATATTATAAAATCCTTGAGACCCAAGGATTTATAAACTAAATGGTCGGGAAAACAGGATTTGAACCTGCAACCCCTTGGTCCCAAACCAAGTGCTCTACCAAGTTGAGCCATTTCCCGATATTATGGTGCGCTCGAAGGGATTCGAACCCCTGACCTTTTGGTTCGTAGCCAAACACTCTATCCAGCTGAGCTACGAGCGCATATCTTATTATTACAACTATATGCAATATAGCTTCAAAAGTAATTTAACTATCGATATAACATTATATTATGTTTATGAATTAAAAATTACATTTTCAATTCTACATTTTATTCCACATAGGTCTTCATCAAGACAAGTACAATAATACCATGAAATCGGTTATAAGTCAATACAAATGTTGACTTTTCTAGTTAATATTTGTATATTTACATAAATTAGAAAGTATTATTACTTGAATTTTAATGCATCTACTCCACCTATTTTATATTTACTTACCCACCTTCTAACTGTTGATGGATAAGTATTATAATATCTAGCAGCTGGTTTATTACCATATTTTAAAGCATACTCTACCATTTCTAATAATATTTTCTCTTTTTCCTGTTTGCTCTTTCTTTTATATAAATCATTTTCATCTACATTATAAAGTCTAAATTCAGTAGGCATATTATCCCTCCATATACAACAAGTCTATAACAAATTATACTACTAATTTATAATTTATAATGCAAAGTATAATATATTTTTAAGCAAAAAAATTTTTACATTGATTTCTATAATAAGTACAAATAGTTTAATAAATTTATACATATTAAAACTCGAGCTATAAAAGTTCGAGTTTAATTTCAATTTGGTGCGATTAAAAAAAGGGGCACCTTAAAAACGAATTCATTACATTGATAAATTAATTACATTATATTACTTTAATTAAATTAATCTCTGTCCATTATAAATAGTCTTTTATTTCATCATAATATTCATCTTTATTTATATTTTCTTGATAATATTTTAATTGTTCTATTATCTTTTTAAATAACTTGTCATCAACATATCCATATGGTGCATAACTATTTATTTCTTGTCTATAAATGTTTTTTAGATTTATATAATTAATTGGTGCTTCTAATTTATTATCCTTATTTTTCATTAATAAAAAATGTTGATAATTATTTTTATGTAAAGTTTTATTACTTGAACTTGAAATTGTTAGATAATAAAAATGAGTATCAGTAACACGAATTATTAATACTGGATGTCCTGTAAGTGAAAAATCTATCCTACCAGCATCTTTATATATTATATTTTTTATATTAATAATATCTTGTTCTTCTGCAAACATTAATATACCATCAAATTTCCTTCACTATCTCTTGATACATAATAAGTTACATTTTCATCAACATAATTTGCATTACATAATTCATTATATTCATCATCACTTAGTGTTATATCAGGCGTTAGAAAAAAATATCTTCCATTAATAATTTCTAATTTTTCATTAAATTCTTCATCTTTATAACTATCATATAAATCTAACATTGTGTCTTTGTATTCCTTCAATAATGCTTCATTAGTTATCTTTGGATTAAGTTGTCTTTTGACTTTTTCCTCTAAAGAATTCCAAGGTGCTTCATCGTGTGTTTGTTTAGAAATATCATCTGCTCTTAAATAACCATATAATCTATTAATTATTTGAAGAACTTTTATTTCGTCTTTAGATAATTCTATTTTTATATTAGAATTTAATAAGCCATTATATCTATACTGTCCATACACATATGGTAATACTGGCCCATTTTTCCATGCTTCAACATCCTTTTGAATTATATCATTATCTAATGATAAAAACATTGCCTTTGAATAATAACACAATTTATTTAATAATACATTTCCATCATATGAATCTGTCTTAACTGTATTGTTATTATCACAAAACCACTTTGCAACCATTAATGTTTTGTCCATTATAACACCTCCCTCATCCTATTCTCATCATATTATATCATAAAATGAGAAAATTAGTGTTATTATATCACATTTTTTTATATTTTAAACTTTTTTATTATTTTTTGTGACTTTTAAATTAAAATATACAATTCTATTTTACCATTTATAATAGTTCACCTCTAGAAAAAATAAAAAAAGTCCATAACATCAAATGTTGTGAACTTATATATTCTTAAATCGCAGTAGGCGACTTTCAAACTTTTTGGTGCCTAAGGCCGGACTTGAACCGGCACGGGATTTGACTCCCGCAGGATTTTAAGTCCTGTGCGTCTACCAATTTCGCCACTCAGGCACAATAAATGGTGTCCCGCTGGAGATTCGAACTCCAGACCCTTTGATTAAAAGTCAAATGCTCTACCGACTGAGCTAGCGGA
>CANROP010000023.1 GCA_947632265.1 uncultured Bacilli bacterium | reverse complement strand
AAGTTATGAATAATAAACAAGAAGAAATATTTGAAAAAATAAAAAAATATTGTGAAAATTTTGGAGCAAAAAAAACAGTATTAAATTTTGAAGAGGATATACTAAAATCAAATAGTCCTTATCTATCATATTGTTTTGCTAGAAATATTAAAGGATCAAATAGAAAAGCACACGAACAAGTAGTATTAGAAAGTAAAAATCCAGAATGGAGTTGCAAATTTGCTAAAAATGTAAAAGGTGCAGATATAAAAGCTCATGAAAAAATTGTACTAGAAAGTAAAAATCCAGAATGGTGTTACTATTTTGCTAGAGATGTAAAAGGTGCAAATATAAAAGCATTAGAAGAAGTAGTACTAGAAAGTAAAGACCCAGAATGGTGTTACTATTTTGCTAGAGATGTAAAAGGTGCAGATATAAAATCACTAGAACAAGTAGTACTAAAAAGTAAAGACCTAGAATGGTGTTACAGGTTTGCTAGAGATGTAAAAGAATCTGATATAAAAGCTCATGAAAAAATAGTATTAGAAGGTAAAAACCCAGAATGGAATTGCTATTTTGCTGAACATGTAAAAGGTGCTAATATAGATGCATTAGAAGAAGTAATACTAGAAAGCAAAGATCCAAGATGGTGTTACTATTTCAAATGTTTAAAACAAGAAATTATAGATTCATCTAAATCTTTGCAAGAAAAAGAAGCTACTAAAGAAATAAAACAACTTGTAAAAACATTTAGAAATGAATAAGAAAATTAAATATAAGGAGGAAGTTATGAATAATAAACAAGAAGAAATATTTGAAAAAATAAAAAAATATTGTGAAAATTTTGGAGCAAAAAAAACAATATTAAACTTTGAAAACGATATATTAGAATCAAATAGTCCTTATTTATCATATTGGTTTGCTAGAGATATAAAAGGAGCTAATATAAAAGCCCTAGAAAGAGTAGTACTAGAAAGTAAAAATTTAGAATATTGTTATAAATTTGCTCGTGATGTAGAAGAATCGAATGAAAAGGAATTAGAAAAAATAGTATTAGAAAGTAAAGACCCAGAATACTGTTATAGATTTGCTAAAAATATAAAAGGCTCTAATAAAAAAGGATTAGAAAAAGCAGTAATAGAAAGTAAAGATTTAGAACATATTTGCTCTTTTGCTGAAGAAGTAAAAGGAGCTAATATTAAAGCCTTAGAACAAGTAATACTAGAAAGCAAAAATCCAGAATACTGTTACAGATTTGCTAAAGATGTAAAAGGTTCTAACAAAAAAGCCTTAGAACAAATAGTATTAGAAAGCAAAGACCCAGAATATTGTTACTGTTTTGCTAGGGGTATAAAAGGAGCTAATATTAAGGCTTTAGAAAAGGTAGTACTAGAAAGTAAAAATCCAGAGTATTGTTATTATTTTGCTAAAGGTGTAAAAGGAGCTAATGTAAAAGCACACGAACAAGTAGTATTAAAAAGCAAAAATCCAAGATGTTGTTTATTTTTTGCTAGTGATATAAAAGATGCTAATATAAAGGTGCATGAGAAAGTAGTATTAGAAAGTAAAATTCCAGAATATTGTTACTATTTTGTTAAAGAAGTAAAAGGTGCTAATATAAATGCTCATGAACAAGTAGTATTAAAAAGTAAAAATTTAGAATGGTGTTACTATTTCAAAAGTTTAAAGCAAGAAATTATAGAATCCTCAAAATCTTTACAAGAAAAAGAAGTTACTAAAGAAATAAAACAACTTGTAAAAACATTTAGAAATGAATAAGAAAATTAAATATAAGGAGAATGTTATGGATAATAATCTTGAAGAAATATTAAAAAAAATAAGAAAATATTATGAAAGTTATGGAGCTGAAAAAACAATATTAAACTTTGAAAACGATATATTAGAATCAAATAGTCCTTATTTATCATATTGGTTTGCTAGAGATATAAAAGGAGCTAATATAAAAGCCCTAGAAAGAGTAGTACTAGAAAGTAAAAATTTAGAATATTGTTATAAATTTGCTCGTGATGTAGAAGAATCGAATGAAAAGGAATTAGAAAAAATAGTATTAGAAAGTAAAGACCCAAAATATTGTTATTATTTTGCTTGTGATGCAGGAGAATCAAATATAAAAGCATTAGAACAAGTAGTATTAGAAAGTAAAAATTTAGAATATTGTTATAAATTTGCTCGTGATGTAGAAGAATCAAATATAAAAGCATTAGAACAAGTAATAATAGAAAGTAAAAATCTAGAATGGTGTTATATGTTTGCTCGACATGTAAAAGGAGCCAATATAAAAGCCCTAGAACAAGTAGTATTAGAAAGCGAAGCTACAAAATGGTGTTACAATTTTGCTTGCTATGTAAAAGGTGCAGATATAAAATCATTAGAACAAGTAGTATTAGAAAGAAAAAATTTAGAATATTGTTATAAATTTGCTCTTGATGTAGAAGAATCAAATATAGAAGCCCTAGAACAAGTAATAATAGAAAGTAAGAATCTAGAATATTGTTTAAATTTTGCTGCATTAGTAAAAGGAGCAAATATAGAAGCATTAGAACAAGTCGCACTAGAAAGCAAAGATCCAGAATGGTGTTATCGTTTTGCTAGTGATATAAAAGGTTCTAATATAAAAGCCTTAGAACAAGTAGTACTAGAAAGTAAAGATTCATTTTTGTGTTACGAATTTGCTAAATATGTAAAAGGTGCAGATATAAAAGCCCTAGAACAAGTAGTACTAGAGAGTAAAGATCCAGAATATTGTTACAATTTTGCTAAATACATAGAAGGTGCCGATATATCTGCTCTAGAACAAGCCGCACTACAAAGTAAAAAATCAAACCCTAGTTACGATTTTAAAGATTTAAAAACACCTAAATATTCACAAGAAGAAATAGATATAAAAGATATAAAACAACTTGTAAAAAAAATAAAAAAGAAATCATAATATAAATTTAAAGGTGATGTTATGGATAATAAGCAAGAAGAAATAATATTAGAAAAAATAGAAAACTATTACAAAAATTATGGAGCTAAAAAAACAGTATTAAATTTTGAAGAGGATATACTAAAATTAAATAGTCCTTATCTATCATATTGGTTTGCTAAAAATATAGAAGGAGTAAATATAAAAGCCCTAGAACAAGTAGTACTAGAAAGTAAAGATGCAAGATTATGTTATTATTTCGCTTACGATATAAAAGGTTCTAACCAAAAGAAATTAGAAGAAGTAGTGTTAGAAAGTAAAAATCCAGAATGGTGTTACAGGTTCGCTGGTGATATAGAAGATTCAAATAAAAAAGCATTAGAAGAAGCAGTACTAGAAAGCAAAAATCCAGAATATTGTTATCAATTTGCAAAATATATAAAAGGAGCTAATGTAAAAGCCTTAGAAAAAGTAGTATTAGAAAGTAAAGACCTAGAATGGTATTATAGGTTTGCTGGTGAAGTAAAAGGTGCAAATAAAAAAGTATTTGAACAATTAATATTGGAAAGTAAAAATCCAGAATATTGTTACCATTTTGCTTACTGGGTAAATGGTTCAAATAAAAAAGCATTAGAACAGATAGTATTAGAAAGTAAAGATCCTGGATGGTGTTGCTATTTTGCTCAAGATATAAAAGGTTCAAATAAAAAGGCATTAGAAGAAGTAGTACTAGAGAGCAAAGATCCAGAATGGTGTTATCGTTTTGCAAGTGATATAAAAGGTTCTAATAAAAAGAGATTAGAAGAAGTAGTACTAGAAAGCAAAAACCCAGAATGGTGTTTTGAATTTGCTACAAATGTAAAAGGAACTAATATAAAAGCCTTAGAAGAAGTAGTACTAGAAAGTAAAAATCCAGACTATTGTTGCTATTTTGCTGCTAAAATAAAAGGAGCAAACATAAAAGCCCACGAACAAGTAGTATTAGAAAGTAAAATTCCAAGAATTTGTTACTTATTTGCTTGCTATGTAAAAGGTGCAGATATATCTGCTCTAGAACAGGCCGCACACAAAAGTGAAGAACTAGACCATGGTTACAATTTTGAAAGATTAAAAAATCCTAAATGTATACAAGAAGAAAAAGATACTGAAGATATAAAACAACTAGTAAAAACACTTAAAAATAAATAAGAAAATATAAATATAAGGAGTATGTTATGGATAATAAGAAAGAAAAATTGATATTAGAAGGTATGATGTTAATAAAAATAGAAAGCTATTATGAAAATTATGGAGATAAAAAAACAAAGTTAAATTTTGAAGATGATGTATTAAACATAAAAAATCCAGAATTATCATACTGGTTTGCTAGAAATGTAAAAGGTTCTAACATAAAGGCACATGAGCAAATAGTATTAAAAAGTAAAGATCCAGAATGTTGTTGCAATTTTGCAGAATATGTAAAAGGAGCAAATATAAGTGCTTTAGAACAAGTAGTATTAAAAGATAAAGATTTAGAAAACTGTTGTTATTTTGCTTATAAAATAAAAGGAGCAAATATAAAAGCACACGAGCAAATAATATTAAAAAGTAAAGACCCAGAATGGTGTTACTATTTTGCTAGAGATATAAAAGGTGCAGATATAAAATCACTAGAACAAGTAGTACTAAAAAGTAAAGATTTAGAATGGTGTTACAGGTTTGCTAGAGATGTAAAAGAATCTGATATAAAAGCTCATGAAAAAATAGTTCTAGAAAGTAAAGATTTAGACTATTGTTATAAATTTGCTAGAGATGTAAAAGGAGCAGATAAAAAAGCATTAGAACAAGTAGTACTAGAAAGTAAAAATCCAGAATACTGTTATAGATTTGCTAAAAATGTAAAAGGTTCTAATATAAGGATACATGAGAAAGTAGTATTAGAAAGTAAAGATCCATATTGGTGTTTTGAATTTGCTAAAGAAATAAAGGGTGCAGATATAGATGCCCTAGAACATGCAGCATGCAAATCTAAAGATTCAGAAAATGATTACGATTTTGGAGAAATAAAACTTTTTAAATATTCACCTAAAGAAGAAAAAAAATATATTAAAGAAATAAAACAACTTGTAGAAAAAATAAAAAATAAGTAAGAAAACATATAAATTTAAGAATGATAGTTTGAAAAATAGACTATGCATACCTTAAATGAAGTTAAAGGAATGTGTTGTTATTATGGATAATGAAAAAGAAGAAATAATATTAGAAAAAATAGAACGATATTACAAAAATTATGGAACTAAAAGAACAAAACTAAATTTTGAAGATGATATATTAAAATTAAATAGTCCAAATTTATCATATTGGTTTGCTAAAAATATAGAAGGATCAAACATAAAAGCCCATGAACAAATAGTACTAGAAAGCAAAAATCCAAAATGGTGTTATAAGTTTGCTAGAGATGTAAAAGGGTCAGATATAGATTCATTAGAACATGCATCACACGAAGCTTCAGAACATGATTACGATTTTGAAAGTTTAAAAACTCCTAAATATCTACAAGAAGAAAAAGATATTGAAGATATAAAGCACCTTGTAAAAACATCTAAAAAATAAATAAGAAAATATAAATATAAGGAGAATGTTATGGATAATGAACAAGAAGAAATAATATTAGAAAAAATAGAACAATATTACAAAAGTTATGGAGCTAAAAAGACGAAATTAAATCTTGAAGATGATATATTAAAATTAAAAAGTCCCAATTTATCCTATTGGTTTGCTGAAAATATAGAAGGTTCAAATATAAAGTTACATGAACAAGTAGTACTAGAAAGTAAAGATCCAGAGTGGTGTTACTATTTTGCAAAATATGTAAAAGGTGCAGATATAAAGGCTTTAGAACAAGTAGTATTAAAAAGTAAAAATGCAAGATGGAGTTGCTTTTTTGCTAAAAATATAGAAGATTCAAATAAAAAAGCACTAGAACAAGTAGTATTAGAAAGTAAAGATCCAAGATGGTGTTACAATTTTGCCAAAGATATAGAAGGCTCAAATAAAAAAGCCTTAGAAGAAGTAGTATTAGAAAGTAAAAATCCAAAATATTGTTACAATTTTGCTTCTAGTATAGAAGGTTCAAATAAAAAAGCCTTAGAAGAAGTAGTACTAGAAAGCAAAAATCCAGAATGGTGTTATATGTTTGCTAAATATATAAAAGGTTCAAATATAAAGTTACACGAACAAGCAGTATTAGAAAGCAAAGACCCAAGATGGTGTTGTTATTTTGCTAGTGGTATAGAAGGCTCAAATAAAAAAGCATTAGAACAAATAGTTTTAGAAAGTGAAGAACCATATTGGTGTTCTTATTTTGCTAGAGATATAGAAGGAGCAAATGTAAAAGCACTCGAAGAAATAGTACTAGAAAGTAAAGACCCATATTTGTGTTATGAATTTGCTAGAGATGTAAAAGGGTCAGATATAGATGCATTAGAAAAAGTGGTGCTAGAAAGTAAAAATCCAGAAGTGTGTTTCTATTTTGCTCAAGATATAAAAGGAGCTAATGTGGATGCCTTAGAACATGCATTACATGAAGAACCAGAAAATGGTTATAATTTAAAAGAATTAAAAGATTATAAATATCCACAAGAAGAAATAGATGTTGAAGATATAAAACAACTTGTAAAAAAATTTAAAAATAAATAAGAAAATAGTATAAATTCGAGGGGGTATCATGGATAAAACAGAAGAGATATTAAAAAAAATAAAAAAATATTATGAGAGTTATGGGGCAAAAAAAACAATATTAAATTTTGAAAATGATATATTAAAATTAAATGATTCTTTTTTATCATATTGGTTTGCTAAAAACATAAAAGGAGCCAATATAAAGGCCTTAGAACAAGTAGTGTTAGAAAGTAAAGATCCAGAATGGTGTTCTTATTTTGCTAGAGATATAAAAGGGTCAAATGTAAAAGTACTAGAACAAGTAGTACTAGAAAGTAAAGACCCAAGAAGGTGTTGTGATTTTGCTAGTGATATAAAAGGAGCAGATATAAAAGCTCATGAAAAAATTGTACTAGAAAGTAGAGATCCATATTTGTGTTACGAATTTGCAGAATGTGTAAAAGGAGCAGATATAGATACATTAGAACAAGTAGTACTAGAAAGTAAAGATTCAGAATTGTGTTACAATTTTGCTCGATATGTAAAAGGAGCAAACATAAAAGCCCATGAACAAATAGTGCTAGAAAGTAAAGATTCAGAATTGTGTTACAATTTTGCTCGATATGTAAAAGGAGCAAACATAAAAGCTCATGAACAAGTAGTATTAGAAAGTAAAAATCCAGAATGGTGTTACTATTTTGCTAAAGATGTAAAAGGAGCAAATATAGAAGCATTAGAACAAGTAGTATTAGAAAGTAAAAATACACAGTATTGTTATTATTTTGAACTTTTAAAGCAAAAAATTATGAAATCTTTAAGAAAAAAATCTAAATCTATACAAGAAGAAAAAAGTGTTAATGATATAAAGCAACTTGTAAAAACATTTAAAAATTAAATATAAATATAAGGAGAATGTTATGAATAATAAACAAGAAGAAATGTTAAAAAAAATAGAAGAATATTATATAAATTATGGAGCTAAAGAAACAATATTAAATTTCGAAGATGATATATTAAAATCAAATAGTGCTTATTTATCATATTGGTTTGCTAAAAACATAAAAGGAGCAGATATAAAAGCATTAGAACAAGTAGTGATAGAAAGTAAAGATTCAGACTATTGTTTCTATTTTGCTTGTAACATAAAAGGATCAGATATAAAAGCATTAGAACAAGTAATAATAGAAAGTAAAAGTCTAAGTAATTGTTATGGTTTTGCTCGATATGTAAAAGGAGCAGATATAAAGGCTTTAGAACAAGTAATACTGGAAAGTAAAAATCTAAGATGTTGTTACTATTTTGCTAAAGATGTAAAAGGAGCCAATATAAAGGCTTTAGAACAAGTAATAATAGAAAGTAAAAATCTAAGATGTTGTTACTATTTTGCTAGAGATATAAAAGGAGCAGATATAAAGGCTCTAGAACAAGTAATAATAGAAAGTAAAAATCTACAATACTGTTTATATTTTGCTCAAGATATAAAAGGAGCAGATATAAAAGCCTTAGAACAAGTAATAATAGAAAGTAAAGATCCAGAATGGTGTTACAATTTTGCTCTATTTATAGAAGGAGCTAATATAAAAGCTCTAGAAGAAGTAGTACTAGAAAGTAAAGATCCAAGTATTTGTTATGATTTTGCTCTACTTATAAAAGGTTCTAATATAAAAGCATTAGAACAAGTAGTATTAGAAAGTAAAAGCCCAGAATGGTGTCGCTTGTTTGCTCAAAATATAAGAGGTGCAGATATTGCTGCTCTAAAACAAGTAGAACAAGAAAAAATAGATACTAAAGATATAAAGCAACTAGTAAAAACATTAAAAAATAAATAAGAAAATTAAATATAAGGAGTATGTTATGGATAATAATTTAGAAAAATCATTATTAGAAAAAGTAAAAAAATATTATGAAAGTTATGGAGCCAAAAAAACATTGTTAAATTTTGAAGAAGATATATTGAAATTAAATAGTCCAAGTTTATCATATTGGTTTGCTAGTACTATAAAAGGAGCTAATGTAAAGGCTCATGAGCAAGTAGTACTAGAAAGTAAAAATTTAGAATGGTGTCACTATTTTGCTTGGTTTGTAAAAGGGGCTAATATAAAAGCCTTAGAACAAGTAATGCTAGAAAGCAAAGATCCAAGATGGTGTTATGATTTTGCTAGAAGAATAAAAGGAGCCAATATAAAGGCATTAGAAAAAGTAATATTAGAAAGTAAAGATCCAGCATGGAGTTGCTATTTTGCTCAAGATATAAAAGGTGCAAATATAAAGGCACACGAAAGAGTAGTACTAGAAAGTAAAATATTATATTATTGTTTATATTTTGCTAAAAATATAAAAGGAGCTAATATAAAACTATTAGAACAAGTAGTAATAGAAAGCAAAGATGAGGGAATTTGTTATCAATTTGCTAAAGAAGTAAAAGGTTCTAACAAAAAAGCACTAGAACAAGTAGTATTAGAAAGTAAAAATCCAGAATATTGTTTATATTTTGCTAAAAACATAAAAGATTCAAATATAAAGGCATTAGAAGAAGTGGTACTAGAAAGTAAAGATCCAGAATATTGTTACAAGTTTGCTAAAAGTATAGAAAGTTCAAATAAAAAGGCATTAGAAGAAGTAGTAATAGAAAGTAAAGATCCAGAATATTGTTACAATTTTGCTAGATATGTAAAAGGTGCAGATATAGATGCTTTGGAACTTGCAGCAATAGAAAGTGAAGAACCGTTATATTTTTATGATTTTAAATCTTTAAAGAAAATGATAGAAGTACCTAAATATCTACAAGAAGAAAAAGATACTGAGGATATAAAACAACTTGTAAAAACACTTAAAAATAAATAAGAAAATTAAATATAAATGTAAGGAGGATGCTATGGACAATAAACAAGAAGAAATATTAAAAAAAATAGAAGAATATTATAGAAATTATGGAGCAAAAAAAAACAATATTAAATTTTGAGGATGATATATTAAAGTTAAATAATCCTAGATTATCATGTTATTTTGCTTGTGATATAGAAGGTTCAAATATAAAAGCCCATGAACAAGTAGTATTAGAAAGTAAAGATTTAGTATGGTGTTGCAATTTCGCTAGAAATGTGAAAGGAGCTAGTATAAAAGAATTAGAACAAGTAGTACTAGAAAGCAAGGATCCAGGATGGTGTTACAATTTTGCTAGAGATATAAAAGGTTCAGATATAGATGCTTTGGAACTTGCAGCAATAAAAAGTGAAAAGCCATCATATTTTTATGATTTTAAATCTTTAAAGAAAATGATAGAAGTATCTAAATATTCAAAAGAAGAAAAAGATACTAAAGACATAAAACAACTTGTAAAATCATTTAAAAATTAAAAAGTGTTTTCGATTAAACACTTTTTATTGTATAATATAAATGAGAGGTAAATTATGTTAGAAAATATAAAAAATAATTCTATAGTAATATGTAGTAACGATACAAAATTTAGTATATTAAAAAATATAAATAAACTATTAAATATAAAATTTATGAATATTGAAGAGTTTATAAAATCATATTATTTTAGTTATGATGAAAAAGCAATATTATATTTAATAAAAAAATATAATATAAAATATGAAACAGCCTTAGAATATTTAGATAACTTAATATATGTAGAAGATAAAACTTATAATAATGATAAATTAGATTTTTTAGTAAAAATAAAAAAAGAATTAACATTAGAAAACTTATTAATAACAAATAATAAATTTAAAAACTTCATAAAAAATAAAGAAATAATAGTATATAATTATTCTCTTTCTAAATTTGAAAGATATTTACTTAAAAGTTTAAATATTAAAGAGATAAATAAAGAACAAAATAATTATATACCAGATATTTACAAGTTTGAAACAAAAGAAGAAGAAGTAGACTTTGTAGCTCATGAAATCTCACACCTTATTAATGATGGAGTAGATATAAATAATATAAAATTAACTAATGTTACTAGTGATTATATAAATACAATAAATAAAATATTTAATTTTTATAATTTAAAAATAGATAAATTTAATAATATACCAATTATATCTAACATAGTAGGTAAAACATTTTATGATAATTTAGATAATGGGATACAATTCGCACTTTCAAAAATAGAATCTTATAATACAACAGATACATATAATAAAATAATTAATATTTGTAATAAATATGTATGGTGTGATGATACATCTGATTTAAAAATACTTATAGATTATGAATTAAATCATACTTATATAGATAATATAAAATATACAAACATGATAGAAGTAGTAGACTATAAAACATATGATTTTAAATCAGATTATGTATTTATGCTTGGATTTAATCAAGGTATAATACCTAAAACATATAAAGATGAAGATTACATAAACGATAGTATAAAACCAAACTATATAGATACAACAATAGATAAAAATAAAAAAGAAAAAATAGATACAATAAATATAATTAAAAATATAAAAAATTTAACAATAACATATAAACTTAAAGATAATTTTAATACTTATTATAAATCTAGTTTAATAGAAGAACTTAATACAGAAGTAAAAGAAGTAGAAAATGATTATAAAACTAGTTATAGTGAATTAAATGATGAAATAACTCTCGCTTACCTATTAGATGATTTAGTAAAATATGGAACTAAGAGTAATACACTAAACTTACTTAGTTCAAATTATACTATACCTTATAATACATATTCTCATGCCTTTACAGGACTTAATAAAGATAAGTTAATAAAGTATATAGAAAGTAATAATACATTTAATCTATCTTATACACTTATGGATAATTATAATAGATGTAGTTTTAGATTTTATATAGATAAAATTTTATGTTTAAAAAAAGATATAGATAGATTTAGTGTTACTTTAGGTAATCTATCTCATTATATACTACAAAAACTAGTTAAAAACGATATCGATATAAAGGAAGAAGCATATAACTTTATAAAAGAAAATAATATAGAACTTACTAATTCAGATAAATTTTTTATAGAAAAAACTATTGAAAATTTAAAATATATAAAAATAGTTTTAGATAAACAAAAAAGTTTTTCTAGTTTAAATCATGTAGAAACAGAAAAATTCGTTAAAGTACATCTAAAAGATAATATAAACTTTGTAGGATTTATAGATAAAATTGTTTATGATACTATAGATAATACTAAAATAGGTGCGATAATAGACTATAAAACATATGTAAAAAAACCAAGTTTAAAATATATAGAAAGTGGTATTGATATGCAACTAGCGGTATATATGTATTTAGCAAGCATTGCTTATAAAGATATTAACTATGCAGGCTTTTATTTACAAAATATTTTATTTGATAATAAAAGCCTTGAAGAAAAAGAAAATAGTTTAAAATTAATTGGATTTACAAATAAAGATAAAAATATACTAAAATATTTTGATAAAAGTTATGAAGATAGTAGTGTTATAAATGGAGTTAAAGTTAAAAATGATGGAGAATTTACTTCAAATAGTTTAAAACATATGTTAACTAAAGAAGAGATAGATGAAGTAATAGATAAAATAGAAATTAAAATAAAAGAAGTTATGAATAACATATTAGAATCTAAATTTGATATAAATCCTAAATATGATAAAGAAAATATAGGTTGTGAATTTTGTATTTATAAAGATTTATGTTTTATGAAAGAATATGATTTTGTTAATATTAAAAAGGATAATAAATTTGAAGAATTAGAATAAATTAAAACTTATTGTATTAGAACTTTAAAGTGGAGGTAATAATATGTTAGTAGATAAAATAAAACATGAATTAATAGAACAAAAAAAATCAAAATTTAAGGGTAATATATATCACTATTCTCAAGTAAATTTTGCTTATAACTCTAATAAGATTGAAGGTAGCTCTCTAACAGAAGATGAAACAGAAGAAATTTTTGAAACAAATTCTTTTATTCCTAAGAGTAATGACATGGTTAAATTAGATGATTTAACTGAAATGAAAAATCATTTTAGACTTTTTGATTATACGATTGATATTATAGATGAACCACTCTCTAAAGATATTATAATAAAAATGAATAAGATATTAAAAAGAAATACTACGGATGAAGAAAATCCTAGATATAATGTTGGAGGATTTAAAATAGTTCCTAATAAAATAGGACTTATTAACGTTATTGATACATCAAAACCTGAAAATGTTGAAAAAGACATAGATAAACTATTAGAAGAATATAGTAATCTTAAAAATATTACTATAGAAGATATAATCGATTTTCATTATAGATTTGAACGTATTCACCCTTTTGGCGATGGGAATGGCAGAGTCGGTAGAATGATTATGTTTAAAGAATGCTTAAAGAATAATATTATGCCATTTATTATACTTGATAGAAATAAACCATTTTATATGAGAGGTTTAAAAAATTATAAAGAAGATAAGATGTTTTTAATTGATACTATTAAACATGAGCAAGATTCATATGAGGAGATTGCTAAAGACATGTTAAATTTTAAATTATAAAATAAAAGGTAGTGATAAGATGAGTGATTGGACTAAAGAACAAGAGGATGCTATAACAAAAACAGGAACTAATATAATAGTAAGTGCAGGAGCAGGAAGTGGAAAAACTGCTGTACTAACAGAAAGAACAATAAGAAAACTTTTAAACGGAACAAATATTAATAGATTATTAATACTTACATTTACTAATGCAGCAGCAGGAGAAATGAAAGATAGAATAAGAAATGCGATAAAGGATGCCAATTTAAAAGAACAACTAGAATATATAGACTCTTCTTATATAACAACATTTGATTCATTCGCACTATCAATAGTGAAGCAATATCACCTTCTCCTTAATCTCCCCTATAATATCTCTATTATGGATGATTCTATAAGAATACTTAAAACAAATGAAATAATAGATAAAATATTTGAAAGTAAATATAATGATCCAAATTTTATAAAACTTATAAACGATTTTTGTACAAAAAGTGATGAACCTATTAAAGAAATTATAAAAGAAATGTCTTTAAAATTAGATTTAATTACAAATAAGAGTGAATATTTAAGTAATTATGTTATTAATCATTATAGTGATACTTGTATTAATAATTACATAAATAAATACTTAAATATTATTAATGAAGTAAAAGACTCTATTAAAGAACAATATAAAACATTAACCTCATTAGTAGATAATACTTATATAGATAAATTTAATATAGAACCATTAATTAGTTCTAATACTTATGATGAGGTAAAATATTCTTTAACACTTATAGGTAGTCCTAGGAAAAATAATAACTGCATGGATGGATATAAAGAGTGTAAAGATAACATAAATAAACTTATAGATAAATTAAAAAATTTAACTAGATTTAAAAGTATAGAAGATATAAAACTTAGTTTAATTAAAACTAAACCATATGTAATAGCGATATGTGATATTATAAATGAATTTGATTTAGAATTTTTAAAATATAAACAACTCATGAACTTATATACATTTTCTGATATAGCTTTAATGAGTATAAAACTATTAAAAGAAAATCCAAAAATAAAGGAAGAAATAAAATCAAGTTTTGATGAAATAATGGTAGATGAATACCAAGATACAAGTGATATACAAGAAGAATTTATTAATTTAATATCTAATAATAATGTATACATGGTAGGAGATATAAAACAATCAATATATAGATTTAGACATGCTAATCCATATATATTTAGAAATAAATATGATAATTATTCTAAAGGAAATGGTGGTATAAAAATAGATTTACTTAAAAATTTTAGATCTAGATCTGAAGTATTAGATAATATAAATTTAATATTTAATTTAATCATGGATAATGAAGTAGGAGATGCAGATTATAAAGAAAGTCATCAAATGAATTTTGGTAATACTAAATATAGTACTTTATTTGATGAAAGATTTAATAACAATATGGATATATTATCTTATGAAAAATCAAATGATTACTCTAATGAAGAAATAGAAGCATTTATAACTGCTTATGACATAAATGATAAGATTAATTCTAAGTATAAAGTTTTTGATAAAGATAAAAAAACTCTAAGAGAATGTAAGTATAGTGATTTTGCAATCATCATGGACCGTGGAACTAGTTTTGATTTATATAAAAAAGTATTTGAATATGTAGGTATACCTCTTATACAAATTAAAAATGAAAAATTAACTATAGGTGATGATTTAGTAGTAATAAAAAATTTAATAAAATTAATAATTAAAATAAATTTAAATGAATTTGATGATGAATTTAAGTACTGTTTTACAAGTGTATCTAGATCATATTTAATAAGAAGTGATGATGAATATATATTTGATATAGTTAAATCTAATTCATTTTATAAAACTGAATTATTTAATAAATGTAAAAATATAGATATAACTGAATTATCTAATTTAGAATTATTAAATAAAATAATAGATGAATTTAACTTATATGAAAAACTTATTACTTTAAATAATATAAAAGATTCTATTATAAAAATAGATTATTTAAAAGATTTATCTATTACCTTATCAAATATAGGATATACACCTATTATGTTTTCAAATTATTTAGATGATATGATAAAAAGTAATAGTATAGAATATTCATTAAATACAAGCAATAGTGATAGTGTTAAAATACTAAATATACATAAATCAAAAGGTCTTGAATATAATATTTGTTATTATACAGGATTATATAAAAAAGCAAATGATAGTGATAAAAAAGCTAAATTTGTAGTAGATTCATATTACAATATAATAACTCCTTATATAGATGATGGAATAAAAGATACAATACTTAAAGATATATTATTAAGTGAAGAAAATAGAGAAAGTATAAGTGAAAAAATAAGACTATTTTATGTAGCTCTAACTCGAGCACGTGAAAAAATTATAATAGTTTGTCCTTTAAATAAAGAAAGTATTAGTTATAAAACTTTAGTACCTAAAGATATAAGATTAAATTATAATAGTATTTTAGATATGTTAGAATCAATATTACCTATAATACTTCCTTATGTAAAAGATATAGACTTAAATAAAATTAATTTAACACATGATTATCAAAATATTAAATCTTCTAATTATAAAAAAGAATTAGTAAAAGTAGATACTAAAATAAATAAAATTAAAAATAATATAAATTATGAAGTTTTAAATTCATCTAGATTTTCAAAAGTTACTAATAAATTAATAACTAAAGAAGAATATAACAATATGAAAGAAGGAACTAAATTACATTACATATTTGAAACAGAAGACTTTAAAACTAGTAATAATCCTTATATAATTAGATTTTTAAATCATATAGATAAAAATTATAAAGAATGTTTTAAAGAATATGAATTTATATATAATGATGATTCTGAAATAAAACATGGTATTATAGATCTTATGTTAGATTATGATACTCATATAGATATAATAGATTATAAAATGAAAAATATAAAAGATAAAAATTATTTAATACAATTAAATGGATATAAAAAATATATAGAAAAAATAACTAAAAAAGAAGTAAATATATATTTATATTCAATAATTAATGATACTTTAGAAAATATAAATAATTATTCATTTGTTTAAGTATATTTATGCATATAATGGTAACTATTCAGACTTAAACACTTCAAAACGAGTAACTTTTAAATAGGTTACTCTTTAATTTGCAAATAAAACTTTG
>CANROP010000022.1 GCA_947632265.1 uncultured Bacilli bacterium | reverse complement strand
GAGCAAATGCACCTAATGCAGAAAATCTAACACCAGTAAAATATGATGAAACACAAAAAGCATGGGTAATAACAACAACAAGCGACCCAGACTGGTATGATTATAGTAAACAAGAATGGGCGAATGCAGTAATATTAAGCGACTATGGAAAATTAAAACACGAAGGCGATTCATTAATATTACCATCAACAGGTAGCGAAACTGTAGATGTAAAAGCAATGTTTGTATGGATACCAAGATATGAATATAAAATAGATGGTACTTATGGAATAAATACAGATGGATCATATGGAACACAAACACTTCCAGGAGAAATAAAAGTAAACTTTATAGGAACAGAAAAAACACAAGCAACAGCAGATTACCATATACACCCAGCATTTACATTTGGTGGAAAAGAATTAAGTGGAATATGGGTAGGAAAATTTGAAACAACAGGTTCATCATCTGCCCCAACGATACTTCCAAACTCAGTAGCATTAGTAAGTCAAACAGTAAGTCAACAATTTACGACAGCCCAACAATTAAAAGTAACAGGCTATGATAGTCATATGGCAAAGAATAGTGAATGGGGAGCAGTCGCATATCTATCACAAAGTAAATATGGTAAATATGGAAATAGTAGTTATGAAAAAGCAAATAAAGAAGTATATATAAATAATTCATATGGTTATTACACAGGACGAAGTGGAGGAACACCGAGTGCAAGTTCAACTTCAGATGGAACATGCAAATATGATGAAATAGATGATAGAGGTTCAGGAACAGGACAATGTGGAGGCGGAGCATCAACAACAGGAAACATTACAGGAGTATATGATATGAGTGGTGGAGCTTGGGAATATGTAATGGGAAACTACAAAGGTACGATTAAAAATGCATATTTCTCTGAAATGCCAGACTTAAAATATTATGACAAGTACACATCGACAACACCAACACAAGCATGTAACGGAGGAGTATGTTACGGACATGCCTTAAGCGAAACGAGAGGCTGGTATAGCGACTATGCCACTTTCGTTGCTACGTCCTCTCCTTGGTTCGAACGCGGTGGCTGGGCCGATGGGGCTGGTGCTGGGGTGTTCCTCTTCAGATGGGCCAGTGGCGGCTACTACGACGGCGATTCTTTCCGCGTTGTGCTTGCAGCTGCGTAGCAGCTTCTCATCTATTCGCAAGTACTACAAGAGGGCCTGTAATACAAAACGGCCACAGATAAAGTGGGATGGATTATCCTCTTTACTCTTTTTTGTGAGCAGGATACCGCAGGCGTCCAGGGTTTACTCTGGGAGCCTGTCTTGCAAAGTTTCAATTTTGTAAGACAAAATAAAATATGGTATATCTAATTTAGATATATGGGGAGTAATTTGAATTAAGATTTCGTTAGTTTAAAACATATCTCCATAAAATATTTCTTTAAATAAAGAAATAAATAATAAATTAAAAATAAATGATAAAACATGTTAGAAATAATGTGTTTTTTCATGTTATAATTATATAGGTGATAGTGATGGAAAAAATAATTATGGTAGATGGAAATAACTTATTATTTAGAAGTTATTTTGCTACTGCATACAATGGTAATTTTATGAAAAATAGTAAAGGATTTCCTACAAATGCAATATTTGGATTTGCTAATATGATTAATAAAATAATACTAGAAGAAAATCCAGTATATATGGTTGTTGCTTTTGATAAAGGTAAAACTTTTAGACATGAAAAATATGATTTTTATAAAGGTGGAAGAGATGAAACTCCAGAAGAATTAAAAGTGCAATTTCCAAAGGCTAAAGAATTATTAACTGCTATGGGTATAAAATACTATGAAATAGATAATTATGAAGCTGATGATATAATAGGTACATTCTCTAAATATTGTGAAAATGATGATAATTATGATGGACTAATTATAAGTAGTGATAAAGATTTATTACAATTAATATCTAAACATGTAGAAATTAAATTACTTAAATCTAAAGATTATATTAGATATAATGAAGATAGTTTTAAAGAAGAATGGGGAATAGATCCAATAAATATAATAGATTTTAAAGCTCTTATGGGAGATCCTAGCGATAATATTCCTGGTGTTAAAGGAATAGGAGAAAAAATAGCTTTAAAATTATTAAGAGAGTATAAAACACTAGACTCTGTATATGAAAATATAGATAATATAAAAGGTTCAGTACATGATAAACTTGTAAGTGATAAGGATAGTGCTTATATGAGTTATGAGATTGCGACTATCTGTAAAGATGTACCTATGGATATAAATATACAAGATATAAAATATTTAGGTGGACAAGATAATTTAGTAGATATATATGAAGAATTAGAATTTTATTCATTTTTAAAAGATGTAACTATAAAAGAAAAAAGAATACAATATAAAAAAGTAACTAATATAAATGAAATAGATATAAAAGATGACTGTGCGGTATATTTAGAATTAGATAACACTAATTACCATAAAGCACATATCCTAGGTATGGGTGTTTATAATAAAGATATAGCTTTATTTATCCCACCTGAAGTATTAAAAGAAAATCCAAAATTTTTAATAGATGTAGATAAATATACTTATGATTATAAAAGATTATTAGTACCATTTAAAAAGAATAATATAGAAATTAAGAATGTAGTATTTGATACATCTTTATCAGCTTATTTATTAGAATATAATCTAAAAGATGATATAGCTTACTTAGCTAGTCAATTTGGATATAAAATACCTTTTTATACTAATATAGAAATGCAAAATTTAAATATGAAACATATAGAAGAAATATGTATAGAAAGAGCTAAATTTATATATGAAACAAAAGATAAATTAGAAAATAAATTAAAAGAAGAAGGAATGTATGATTTGTTTAAAAATGTAGAATTACCTTTAAGTGAAGTATTAGCTGATATGGAATATACAGGATTTAATGTAGATAAGTCTAAATTAATTGATATGGGAGAAGAAATAAAAATAAAAATAGAGTTAGTAACTAAAACTATATATAATTATGCAGGATGTGAGTTTAACATATCATCTCCTAATCAATTAGGTAAAGTATTATTTGAAAGATTAAACTTACCATATGGAAAGAAAAGTAAAAATAAATATTCAACTGCTGCAGATGTACTTGAGAAATTAAGAGATAAACATCCTATAATAGATTGTATACTTGAATATAGATTACTTACTAAATTATATACATCTTATATAGAAGGATTAATAAGTTATATATATGAAGATGGTAAAATACATACAATTTATACACAAACTCTAACTCGTACAGGTAGACTTTCTAGTATAGAGCCAAATCTTCAAAATATACCTATTAGAAATGAATATGGAAGATTAATAAGAAAAGCATTTATACCTAGTAAAGATTCAATAATAGTAAGTGCAGATTATTCTCAAATAGAACTTAGAATATTCTCTTGTATGGCAGGTATAAAAGCTTTGAAAGATGCTTTTAATAGTGATATAGATATACATGCTAAAACAGCTAGTGATATATTTAATGTAGAAATAGAAGCAGTAACTAAAGATATGAGACGTGTAGCAAAAGCAGTAAACTTTGGAATATTATACGGTATTAGTGGATTTGGACTTTCTGAAAATTTAAATATAGATCCTAAAGAAGCAACTAAATTTATAAATCAATATTATGAAACATATCCTGGTATTCCAGATTATAAAAAAAGATGTATAGAAGAGGCACATAAACTTGGATATGTAAGAACTATGTTTAATAGAAAAAGAACTATAAGTGAATTAAATAATAAAAATTTTGTAATTAGAAATGGTGCGGAAAGAATGGCTTTAAATACACCAATACAAGGTACTGCTGCAGATATAATAAAAATAGCCATGGTAAGACTATTTGATGAATTTAATAAACATAATTTAAAAAGTAAAATACTTGTACAAGTACATGATGAATTAGTAGTAGACTGTCTTAAAGATGAATTTGAAATAGTAAAAAAACTTATGAAAGATGTTATGGAAAATGTAGTTAAACTAGATGTACCTCTATTAGTAGATATAGAATGTGGAGATAATTGGTATCAAGCAAAATAAAATGGTTGCAAATCCCCCCAAATTTTGTTATAATTTATTTGTTATATAAGGTAAGAAAAGAGGCTTTTATGAAAAATAATGGATATACACTTGCAGAATTATTAGCAACTTTAGTTATATTAGGATTACTTTGTACAATTACACTTGCATCAGTTTCAGGAATCTTAACTAATTCAAAAGATTCTCTTTCTAAAGTACAAAAAGAAAAACTAGAAGATATAGCAGAGGTATATTATTTAAAAGAAGGTATGAGTACTAATGTAACTTGTGTTAATATTTCTACTTTAGTAGATAAAGGTTATGTAGACTCTAAAGAAGTATTAGATCCTAAAACTAGAAAAATACTACCTGGGTCTATAAAAATAGAAGATACTTCTATAAATATTACATATACATATCAAGAAAGTGCTTGTAGTTAATATATTTTAATTTCTATATCTTATATTTTCATTAGATATATTAAAAATAATACCAGCCATAATCATATAACTAATTAGGCTTGATCCACCATAACTAATAAAAGGTAATGTAATACCAGTAATAGGCATAAGACCAATAGTCATGCCTATATTTTGTAATTGCTGATATATAAGCATACCGATAATACCACTAATTACATATTTATTAATATTTTTAGGACTTTCTACTGCAAGTTTAACAAGTTTAATATCAAAAATTGTAAGTAGAGAAATAAGTATTATAGATCCTATAAATCCGAAGTTATTAGCATATACAGAAAATATAAAATCAGTTTGAGGTTCAGGAAAATATATAGGAGTATTACCAATTCCATAACCAAATAATCCACCACTACCAATAGATGTAATACCATTTTCAAGTTGATATCCACTTCCACTAGACCAATCTAGTAATCTATCGATTCTAAGAAAAAAAGATGATCCAAATATTTTAATAAATAAATCATTATTTATAAAAAAGGTAAGTAATATAAAGAAAATAATTAAAGCAAAAAAACTAAATATCATAACAAACCATCTATATCTTATACCTGATATAAAAAGCATGACAAATGTTATAAGTAAATATATTAACACAACTCCTGTATCGGGCTCTAAAAATGTAAGTAAACTAGGTATTAAAACAACTATAAAAACTTTAAATAAAAATTTAAATTCTTGAAATACAGTAGGAGAATTATATTTTTCTTTAAAGTCATTAATCATTCTAGATAGTACAATAATTAAAATAATTTTCATAAATTCACTAGGTTGAAAATTACCAATTCCTGGTATTTTAAACCAACATCTTGCATTATTTATAGTAGATCCAAAAAATAATACAAGTAAAAGCGATATTACTCCTATTATATAAAATATCCATGCATTTTTGTATAAAAATTTATTACCTATAAACATTATAAAACCGATTACTAAAAAACCTGTAATATACCAAAGTATTTGTTTTAAAACTAAATTATTTTCAAAATTAAGCAATTTTTCTGCACTACTAATAGTTAAAATACTTATTATAGAAAATAATATAATTGAAATAATAATACCTATATCAACTTTATATTTAGATAATTTATTCATATAATCACCATTATTAGTATATATCAAAATAATAATATATTTCTTTTTTTTAAAAATTATAGTATAATTAAGTAGGTGATTTGATGGGATTTCAATTTAGACCTGAATATATAATAATAATTTTAGTTTGTTTAATAGTTGTTGTTGCAATCGTAAGATCTAAGAAAAAAGATTTTAAATTAGATGCGAATAAATTAATAATGTTACTAGGAGGAAAAGAAAACGTAATAGATTATGAAGTTAATAAATCTAGATTTATAGTAACACTAAAAGATGTAACTAAAGCTAATAAAGAAGGTATTCAGAAGATGGGCGCACAAGGTATTGTTGAGATTGATAATCAACTTAAAATTATACTTGGTAGTAGTGCAAAACAAATAAAAAAATACATAAACGAATTAAAGTGAGTTAATCACTTTTTTTATACATATTTTGATACTAATTTACTTTTTTCGACAAAATTCGACAAAAAATTATAGTACTATTTATATGGTGATTGTATGAATATATTTCAAATAGTGTTGTTAGATGTAATATTAATTTTATTTCCAATATTAATTTATTTAATATATTTAGCACACAAAAAAAGTATATATTGTAAAAAAATATATGAAACTTTAGTACTTCTATCATCATTTTTCTTATTACTTAGATATGGAATAGATAAGCCTGTAATACTACCAGTACTTATACTTAATTTAGTAATCTTTTTATCATATTTAAATAATAGATATATACTAGCTATTTTATTTTCAATATTTATAATAATTAACTATTATTTTTCATATAACAATACTTATATATTATTTTTAATATCTATATTTGGATTAATGTTATATATCTTATATAAAAATAAAAAAATAAATAAGTTAATATTTTTAGAACTTTTTATATTTATGAGTAGTTTAGTATATTTTATATGGGTATATCTATATAATAGAGAATACTATACTATAAAAAACATGACTTTAATAATATGTAGTTATTTCTTTATTATGAATATAGTTTATTTTATATATTCTATAGGACTCGATATCATAAGTTCACATATAAAATTTAAAGAACTGCAAAAAGAAAATCAAATAAGAGTATCTCTATTTAAAATAACACATGAAATAAAAAATCCAATAGCGGTATGTAAAGGTTATTTAGATATGCTTGATATAAATAATAGGGAACAAGTAGAAAAATATGTACCTATAATAAAGTCAGAAATAGAAAGATTACTTACACTTTTACAAGATTTTTTACTAATAAATAAATGTAATATGGACTTTGATATAATGGATATAAATTTATTAGTTGAAGATACCTTATATAAATTAAATCCATTATTAGAAGAAAAAAATATAAAAGTAAATAATAGTATTATTGATGATGAAATATTTATAAATGGAGATTATAATAGACTTAGTCAAGCTATTATAAATATAATAAAAAATAGTATAGAAGCTATATCTAAAAATGGAATTATAAATATAAAAACTGAAATAAAAGATAATTATTATTATTTAACTGTTGAAGATAATGGAGTAGGTATGACTAAAGAAGTAATATCTAAAATAGGTAATCCGTTTTTTACAACTAAAAATTCAGGTACAGGTTTAGGAGTATCACTAATATATGAAATAGTAGAAGCTCATCATGGCAAAATAAAATACGAATCAGAATATGGAAAAGGAACTAAAGTTATTTTAAAACTTCCATTATATGAATAGACATTATTGTCTTTTTCTTTTTAATTTGGTAAGATGTATAGGGTAGTAATATGAGAGGTAAGTTAAACTGATTGTTTAGGAAAAGAAACTTATTCTAATTTAACTTGTGATAAATTAAATATGGATAAAGTGTATGTGAATGTTGTTTAGGGACACCTAATGTAGTTTTATTGTTATATCACTATATTATGTATCAGATAGAAAGTATAATATAAGTAAAATAGAAAGTTCGTTAAGTAAATGTATAATTTTATATAAGTTAAGAGAAAAAAGAAAATAAATTCTAGATTAAAATGAAGTGTGTACTAATAATTTGCTTATGATAGAAAATATATATAAATTTAAAAATTTAATTTATTATATTGATAAAAACATTTGTTTGTGATATACTTATATAGGTGGTAAAATGTACGAATACATAAAAGGAAAAATAGTTAATCAATCAGGTAGTTATATAGTAATTGATAATAATGGTATAGGATACTTAGTATATGTTCCAAATCCATATTCATTTGAACTAGATAAAGAAATGACTATATATATATATCAATATGTAAGAGAAGATGAAATATCTTTATATGGATTTAAAAGTTATGAAGAAAAAGAATTGTTTTTAAAACTTATAAATGTAAAAGGATTAGGATGTAAGATGGCACTTCCTATGCTAGCTACAGGATCTATTAATGGAATTATGGATGCGATAGAAAGAGAAAATATATTATATCTAAAAAAATTTCCAAAGATAGGAGATAAAGTAGCTAAGCAAATAATTTTAGATTTAAAAGGAAAACTAAATACTAGTAATACCGCTAGTGAACTTAAAAAATATGATGAATTAGTTGAAGTATTAAAAGGATTAGGATATAAACAATCTGATATAACTAAAATACTTCCTTCTATAAAATCAGATATCAGTATAGAAGAACAAGTAAAAGAAGCATTAAAACTCATGTTAAAATAAGGAGTAGGTATGGATAGAATTGTTAGTGAAGAAGAAACTATTGAAGATTCTTTTGAAAAAAGTATAAGACCAGAAACTTTAGATGAGTACGTTGGGCAAAGTGAAGTAAAAGAGAATTTAGAAATTTTTATTAAAGCAGCAAAGATGAGAGAGGAACCATTAGACCATGTTTTATTATATGGACCTCCAGGATTAGGTAAAACGACTCTAGCTCATATAATCGCAAATGAACTTGGAAGTAATATAAAAACAGCTAGTGGACCCGCTATTGAAAAAAGTGGAGATTTAGCTGCAATACTTTCTAATCTAGAACCAGGCGATGTTCTATTTATAGATGAAATACATAGAATACCTAGATTTGTAGAAGAGATTTTATATTCTGCTATGGAAGATTTTACACTTGAAATAGTTGTGGGTGCGGAAAATTCAAGTAGAAGTATAAAAATAGATTTACCTCCATTTACACTTGTAGGTGCGACAACTAGAGCGGGAGATTTAACTAGTCCACTTAGAGATAGATTTGGTATAACTAATAAACTTAATTATTATACGGTTGATGAATTAAAACAAATCGCACTTAGAACTAGTAAAGTTTTAGATTGTAAAATAGATGTAGAAGCTGCAGAAGAACTAGCTAGAAGAAGTAGAGGAACTCCACGTATTTGTAATAGATTATTTAAAAGAGTTAGAGATTTCGCACTTGTAATGGGTAATGGTAATATAGATTTAAATATAACAAAAATTGCTTTAGATAAATTAAAAGTAGATGAACTTGGACTAGATGAAACAGATTATCATTTATTAAAATCTATAATAGAAAAATTTGATGGTGGACCTGTAGGTATAGAGGCAATAGCTTCATCAATAGGAGAAGAGCAAACAACTATAGAAGATGTATATGAGCCATATTTGCTTCAAACGGGTTTACTTAAAAGAACTACGAGAGGTAGAATGGTTACTAAAAGGGCATATGAACATTTAGGTATACCATATAAAGAAAAGTAATAAAAAAGTAAAAAATGTAAATATTAATAGTATAGGAGTGTTATATGAAAAAAATATTAATTTTACTTTGTTTACTTTGTACATTTGGATGTAGTAGTAAAGAAGTAGAAGAGGTTAAAGAGGAAAAAACAGAAGAAGAAATAAAAGAACCTGTAAAATTAACTAGTGAAGATTATGTAAATAATAATGTAAATGAATTAGGTGAAGTACCTATTATGATGTATCATGGAATACACGATAAAAAGAATAGTGATACAGAATATACAGGTGGAAATGTCGATAAAGATGGCTATCAAAGAACTAGTGAAGCATTTAGAAATGATTTAGAATTTTATTATAATAATGGATATAGGATGATTAGTTTAGATGACTATGTAGATGGAAATATCGATGTAGAATTAGGTAAGAGTCCTATTATAATTACATTTGATGATGGACTTTCTAACAATATTAAAGTTACAGGATTAGATAGTAATGGAGATATAATAATAGATCCAAATAGTGCGGTCGGAATATTAGAAGAATTTAAACATAAATATAAAGATTATAATGTTACTGCGACTTTCTTTGTAAATGGTGGATTATTTGGACAACCAGAGTACAATGAAAAAATATTAAAATGGTTAGTAAATAATGGCTATGATATCGGTAATCATACATATAGCCATGTAAACTTTACTACTGTGGGTAGTGAAGAGTCACAAAAAGAAGTTGGAAGTGTTTATGAAATATTAGATAAAATAATACCAAATCAATATGTAAACATAGTTGCTCTTCCATTTGGTTCTCCTTACAATATTGAACATGATAATATGAAATATATATTAGATACTAATTACAATGGAAAAAATTATAAGACTAAAAGTGCATTAAGAGTAGGATGGAAGGCAGAAAGTTCTCCATTCTCAAAAGATTTTAATCCGTCATTCTTAAAAAGAATAAGAGCCTATGACAATAATGGTGTAGAATTTGATATAGAGATGAATTTTAAACTATTAGAAAATACTAGATATATTTCTGATGGAGATAAAAATACAATAGTAGTTAAAAAAGATAAAGAATCATCTATAAATAATATTTATAATAAAGAGATAATAACTTATTAAAAAAAATGATGTAAAAAAATAAATTATGTGATAAAATATATATTAGAATAAAAGTGGGAGGCTACAATAATGTATTTAAGTGATGATTTTTGTAAGCAAATATTTGAAAATGAAAAAAAATGGATTGATTTAGCTAGTAGAAAATTATTAAATATATATTATCTAAATGGTAAGGATGGTATGAAAGATTTTTATACATCTAAAAAGAAAGAGTTAGAAAAAAATTCTAGTAATAGTAAGATGGCTAAGAAATTAGTAGGTATGCTAGATGATGTTTTAAATAAAATAGAATCTATTACAGAGTCATATAAAAGTGGAAATGAAATTAATATTAATGAGCTAGTTAATTTATTCTTAATATATAAATTAAGTGAAGTAAATGATACTAATACATCTAATTTAAAAAATATAGAAACTAAAGCATTAGAAAAATTAGAAGGAAATTCTATATTACCAAAAGAAGAGTATGAAGACGATTATCTATATGATGATGGATTAGATAATTAAAAAAAGCAGTTTAAGCTGCTTTTTTGGGTTTATTTAATGTTCTTTTTTCTCTAGTACTCATTCTAACTTTAGTACCATCTTCTAAAGTAACTTTTTGTAAATTTACTTTTTGTACATGTTTAGTAGCTCTATTAGAGTGAGATCTTCTATTACCAGATAATGGTTTTTTGCTTGTTACTTTAACTGCCATAATATTCCTCCATTCAAAGTTTTTTCCCTATGCCCATTAAGTTTATCATATTTAAAAAAATAAGTCAAATATAAAATTTGCATTTTGTAAAAAAATATATTATAATGTATACAGATGAGGGAAACTTCATAAAATAAAAAAGGGAATACCTAGTTTTGACGAGTTAGGTACTATTCCAAAAAAAATGTTCAAGTACCGACTTATGCAGTTGGTACTATTTTAATAAAAAATTAAAAATTAAAAAGCTTTATAACACTTTTATATGTATAAAATAATAAAAAAAGAGACAATAGGGGTGTGGGGAAAATCGGCTCTTTTTTATATAGGTTTATCTACTGGAAGAACTATTGGTGAAAATTTAAAAGCAAATAATCCAATATTTATAAAATATTAAAAGAAGATGTGGAATATCAAAATCCAAACGAATTGGTAGAACAATGTAATAATTTATTTAGGGAAATAAATACATTTCTTAAATTTTATTCAATCTTAAAACAAACAGGGTGAGGAGGGATTAAATGTATACACCACTTTATATAAAAACAGATAACAGTTTACAAACATCTATGATTAAAATAAATGATTTAATAGAATATGCTTTAAATAATAATATAAAATCACTTACTATAACTGATAATAATATGTATGGCGTAATGGATTTTTATAAAGCATGTATTAATAATGGAATAAAACCTATAATAGGATTAGAAATAAAATATAAAGATTATAAAATAGTGTTGTATGCAGTTAATTATAATGGATATAAAAACTTAATAAAATTAAGTACTTTATCAAGTGAAAAAGCTTTAGAATTAAATTTTATAGAATTATATTCGAGTGATATTATTTGTATAGTACCATATGAGAGTTTAAAAATATATGATGAAATAAAAGGATTTTATAAATATATATATAAATCATATAAAAATAAAGATGAATATAATTCTATTAAAGATTCTAATAAAATATATATGAATGAAACTTTATACTTAAAAGAAAGTGATAAAGAATATATAAAATATATAGATGCGATAAGAGAAGGAATTAGTGTAGATAATCTTACAATTAATCACTTTAATAATTATATAATAACAGAGGATGAATTTATAGAACTATATAAAGAGAGTATAGAAAATAATTATTTTATTACAGAAATATCTAATATAGAGATTCCTTTTAATCAAAAATTAATGCCAAAATATATAAATGAAGATGGAATAGATAGTTTTTCATATTTGAAAAAGCAATGTATTGAAGGATTAAAAAAACACTTTGGTACTACTGTAAAACAAATATATAAAGAAAGATTAAAGTATGAATTAGATATAATAAACAAAATGGGATTTTGTGATTATTTCTTAATTGTATCTGACTATGTAAAATATGCTAAAGAACACGATATAATAGTTGGTACAGGTAGAGGTAGTGCGGTAGGATCACTTGTTGCTTACTGCCTTATGATAATTGATGTAGATCCAATTAAATACGATTTACTATTTGAAAGATTTCTAAATCCAGAACGTGTTAGTATGCCAGATATAGATATAGATTTTGAACATGATAAACGTGAAGAAGTAATAAACTATTGCATAAATAAATATGGTAAAAAAAGAGTTGTTCCTATTATTACATTCGGAACACTTGGTGCAAAACAAGCGATACGTGATGTAGCTAAGGCTATGGATATAAGGTTAGATGTTGTAGATTTACTATGTAAATTAATAGACTCTAAAAAAGATTTAAAGTCTAATTATAATGATAATTTAAAAATAAGAGATTTACTAAATAGAAAAGAAGAATTAAAAAAGTGTTATGGGATTGCCATGAAATTTGAAGGACTTAAAAGACATACATCAATACATGCAGCAGGAGTAGTAATGTCTAATATTGATTTGGATGAAGTAATACCTTTAGATAAAAGCCATGATTTTTATGTAAGTGGATATGATATGACATATTTAGAAGAATTAGGTTTACTTAAAATGGACTTTTTAGCTATTAAATACTTAACTACAATACATAATATAATAGATAGTATAAATAAAGATTATAATATAAATATCAAATTTGATTTAATACCACTTAATGATAGTAAAGCAATAGAAATATTTAATAGAGTAGAAACACTTGGAATATTTCAATTTGAATCTGATGGTATGATGAATTTCTTAAGAAAATTAAAAGTTACTAGCCTAGATGACTTATTTGCTGCAATAGCTCTCTTTAGACCAGGACCTATGCAAAATATACCTACTTATATAAATAGAAAAAATGGTAAAGAAAAAGTAGATTATATACATGAAGACCTAACTAGTATTTTAAAACCAACTTATGGAATCATGATATATCAGGAACAAATTATGCAAATCGCACGTACTATGGCTGATTATTCACTAGGAGAAGCTGATATACTTAGAAAAGCCATGAGTAAAAAGAAAAAAGATATATTGTTAAAAGAAAAAGAAAAATTTACGAGTAGAGCACTTAATAAAGGATATGATATAGAACTAGTAAATAGAGTATATGATCTCATGCTTAAATTTGCAGAATATGGATTTAATAAATCACATTCTATAGGATATTCTATTGTTGCATATAAAATGGCTTATTTAAAAGCACACTATCCAAAAAATTTTATAACTTATCTACTTTCTATGGAGATAAACGATGAAAATAAAACTAAGCAATATATATATGAAGCAAAGAAATATAATATATCAATATTAAAACCAGATATTAATTTAAGTGAAAAAAAATATAAAATAGAAAACAGTGGTATAAGATATCCTCTTTCTAATATAAAAAATGTAGGTATATCTTCTGTAGAATTAATTATTAGTGAAAGAAAAAATGGTAAATATTTAGATATATATGATTTTATTAGAAGATGTTATGGAAAAAGTGTTACATCAAAAACATTAGAATCACTTATATATGCTGGAGCTTTTGATTCATTTGGATATAATAAAAGAACTCTTATTACTAACTTAGATTTAATAATTAATTATGGAGAACTTATAAAAGATTTAGATAGATCATATGCACTTGAACCTGAAATTAAAGTTGTAGATGAATATACTATTAAAGAGTTAATGGAACAAGAATTATCTATGTTTGGATTTTATCTTACAAATAATCCAGTAACAGAATTTAAAAGAAAAATAAAAAATACAGTTGATTTAAAAGATATAAAAAATTATTTTGATAAAATTGTAAGTGTTATTGTATATGTAGATAAAATTAAAGAGATTAATACGGCTAATGGAGATAAAATGAGTTTTATGAGTGCGAGTGATGAATTAGATACTATAGATATTGTATTATTTCCTAAAATATATGTAAGATATCAGAATATAGTAAAAGGGGATATAATAAATGTTATAGGTAGGGTAGAGAAGAGATTTGATAAGTATCAGATTGTTGTAAATAGTTTAGTTAAAATGTAATTTTAGTTAATTAAAATTATTATTTAGTAAAAACTCTAAAACTTGGACAAATAAAAAGTATGTATTCCTTTTAAATATAAGACATTACATACTTTTACTATCAAGCTTAAAATCATATTAAAATAAAATAGCTATTACAGTTCATTCAAAAAAATTCAACAAAAGACTAAAACGACTTGAAAAAAAGCCATTATTGTGTTACCATGTATTTAGCAAGAGGACTTGCATATAATAAAAAAGGATACATTTGATTGAGTGAATCAGATGTTATCCCTTGTGGATTGCATCTGAAATCAACGATTGTTGAAATCAGATGCTTTTTTCTATTTAACTAACAATATAAATATTACAGCAAGTAGAAGTAATATGATAACAAATTGAGAATTTTCTCTTTTAGTCATAATATCACCACCTTCCTTTTATCTTTTGATAATTGAAAGGGAAAGCATCTGACATATTTCAAACGTATCCATAAACATTATATCAAACAAATGTTTTTTGCACAATAGTTTATACTAAAATTTTTATACCAATTTTTTGTTTCATTTACTTTGAGAATTAAGATAGCTAAGAATAAATGCTTAAAATTATTTACTTTTATAAATAATTTTGATATAATTCTTTTTGTAGAAATTGATATAGACATCAAAGATTATTTATGTTATAATCTTTATGTGGTCCTGGAGTAGTACTCAAGAGGCTGAAGAGGCGCCCCTGCTAAGGGTGTAGACCGGGCAACTGGTGCGAGGGTTCAAATCCCTCCTGCTCCGCCATTATGATTTTTAACCCTCTATAGGGTTTATTTTATAGATTTATTTTTTTGCTTTAGGAGGTAAATTATGTATAAAAAAATGAATAAAACTATTTTTAAATTATTAGTATTATTTATTGCTTTAGTATTAACAGGATGTACAATAGGAGAAAAAAAGACTTCTATAGATTTTAAAAACGAATATGAATCTTTAAATGGAGAAAAAAATAGTCAAGGTGTAAATTATAGAACTTTAAATATAAGTAAAAGTAATCCTTATGTAACAGTAGAAGCAAAAGATATAGTTAATTATATTAATAATAAAGATACATTTTATGTTTATTTTGGATATACATCTTGTCCATGGTGTAGAAGTGTAATTGAAACATCAATTGAGAGTGCTAAAGAAGAAGGCATAGATAAAATTTACTATGTAAATATACATGATATTAGAGATACATTAAGTATAGATGAAGATGGAAATCTTGTAACTACTAAAGAAGGTAGTGAAGAGTATTATGAAATACTTGAACTTATGGATAATGTTTTAAGTGATTATAGTTTACTTGATGAAGAAGGTAATAAAGTAGATACTAATGAAAAAAGAATTTATGCACCTAACTTTGTATATGTAGAAAATGGTAAACCTATTAAAATGGTAGAAGGTGTAAGTGATTTACAAACTGATAGTATGCAGGAATTAACAGATGAAATAAAGAGTGATATGAAAGAAACATTTAAAGAATTCTTTAAGGAAAGCTAGGAATAGCTTTTTTTGTATTTTAATTTTACATGTGTTATAATTTAAACATAGTAAGGAGTGTTTTATGATATATATTTTTATTATTTTTTCGATATTGTTTTATATTTTATTTAAATTTAAAAAATGTAAAAATGAATATTTTAAACTTATATTTAAATATTTATTTATCGCATTTTTAACTAGTACAGTTTTAGAATTAACAATATTTAATTTTAGACATTATGAATCATTAATGTTTAATAACAAAAAAGAATTATATAATTATACTTATAATGGAATAACATGTGAAAATGATAAATGCAATGTAATAGAGTCTAGTGATGCATATATAGAGATAAGTGATATAAATGAAGATATAAAAAATATATATATCGATTTTGATATAAATAAAAATTCTAAATTTTCATATGATTTATATTTTACTGATGAAGCAAATAAATTGTATTTATATGCTGGAAATAGGAGTTATATAGATAAAATAGATAATAGTAAATATATAAGAGTACATACTAGTGGAGATGTATCTAAAATAAAAATAAATATTCTAAGTAATATAAAAAATTTTAAAATTAATACTATTTCTATAAATACTAAAGTACCATTATTTATAAATAATATTAGATTGTTAATAATATTCTTCTTTATTTTCTTTATATTGATTATTAATCCTAAATCAATATTACACAATATAAAATTTAATAATAAAAAGTTAAAAATAGTAACAGTAATATTCGTAATATGCTTATCACTTCTTTCATTTAGATTAACTTTTTATAATAAAAAAACATATTCAGTATCAGAAACATCTCAATATTCACAGTATAAAAATTTAGCTCATGCATTATCAAAAGGACATTTTTATTTAGATTTAAAAGTATCAGATAAATTATTAGAATTAGAAAATCCATATGATACTAAATATAGAGATTCTAAATTAGAAAGATATAAAGAATATTACTGGGATTATGCTTATTATAATGGTAAATATTATTCTTATTTTGGCATTGTACCATGTATTTTATTATATTTACCATTCTATATTATAACAGGAATTGATTTACCTAATAATGTAGCTATAGGGCTTGCGACTATGATATTCATCTCTTCTATACTTTACTTAATATATCAAATATTAAATAAATATTTTAAAAATACATCTTATATATGGTATATGTTACTTTCTATATTCGTTATATTTTCTAGTGGAATTTCAACATTTATAGGGTATCCAACATTCTATAATTTACCAATAATATTTGCGATTTCATTTTCATTACTTGCTCTTGCTTTTTGGATTAAATCAACTACATATCAAAAATTAAATAAAAAATATTTATTATTTGGTAGTACGTCTATGGCACTTGTTGCAGGATGTAGACCACAACTTTTATTAATCGCATTCTTAAGTATTGTTATATTCTGGGACTATGTATTTAAAAAAAGAGAATTGTTTAGTAAAAAAAGTATAAAAGAAACATTATTATTTATATCTCCTTTTATAGTAGTCGCATTATTTTTAATGTATTATAACTATATGAGATTTAATAGCCCATTTGATTTTGGAGCAAATTATAACTTAACTACAAATGATATGACTAAAAGAGGATTTGAATTTGATAGAATATTTTTAGGACTTTATTATTTTCTATTAACACCTACTCGTATAACACCTATATTTCCTTTTATAGAAAAATATAGTATAACAACAACATACCTAGGAAATACAATTCATGAAATAATGTATGGTGGTTTCTTATTTCAAAATATAATTTGTATACTAGGAATATTATCATATAAGTTTAAAAAAATAATAAATAGTGATCTTTTTAAAATGAGTATTTTATTTAATATGTTTGCTTTAATAATTGTAGTAGCAGATACAGAAATGGCAGGAATACTACCAAGATATATTGGAGATTTTGGATTTTTAATATCTCTTAGTACTGTTATAGTTATATTATCATTATTAAGTAAAAAAATATTAAATAATGATTTTAAAAAATTAATAGTAATATTTATTACAATAAGTATAATATATAATGCATTAACATTCTTTTTAAATAAAAATTTAACAGGATTAGATAACTTTTATTATATGTTTATGTTTTGGTTATAAAAAAATAGGGTGTTGACAAATACAAGTAAATATTATACAATGTATTTGAGTTTAGAGCTGACAAAGACTTTGGTCTGTCAGTCTTTTTAGTATTATTTCCATTATATTAAGCATAATATATATTGTGAAGATTTTTCTTCACAAGTTTAGAGCTGACAAGGACTTCGGTCTGTCAGTCTTTTTAATTAATTTAATTGCTTTTTTCTTGAATGATATATTAGAAGTTAAAAAAATATGGTAAAATAGATTTATGGTGGTGAATCTATGAATACAAAACTTAAAAATTTTTATCTCTTTTCAAACAAAGTGCTGATGGATTTATTTAAAGTCATCAATTCCAATCTTCGTTAAATC
>CANROP010000021.1 GCA_947632265.1 uncultured Bacilli bacterium | reverse complement strand
TCATAACTTTTACCTCTTTCCTTTCTCTTTTAATAGTTACATAACTTTTTTATGTTTCCTATTACTTCTTAATATTATCATGTTTTTTATATTTTTTCAATACCCTATTTTTTGTTGAGGGTAAATTTTTTTTCGGGGTAGAAATACAAAATTTGTGGTAAAATTGAGTTTAAGATGGATAGCATCTTAAGCATTTTAAAAAATTTATGGCAAAGACTAAAACAATTTGGTATAAGATGAAATATTGATAGAGCAAATTATTTAATAGCTCTAACTTGTTATTAAGAAAGTAGCAATTGGAGTGAAATAGGAAAAATAATAGTTGATTATCTTAATCAATAACCACTGTTTTACCCCGAAAAAAAATTTATGCCCTTTTTTGTTTTTTTCTAAATCTATAACATTAAAAACTGTGCTTTTTTCTTACACAGTTAATAACATAATTATATTTTTACATATGAATCTTTTTTTATTTATAGTTCTTTTTATATTACTTGTGGTGATATATAGTTTTACTGTGTAGCTACAAGAATGATGCGGAAGCCAATGCCATCATCTCCTGCACCACCACGGTTATCAGAATAGAATACACCCGCAGAAGAGCCATTGTCGCAATAGCCACCAAGCAGAACCCAGTTTGCGATAAACGATGAACTAAAATTGTCACTATACCAACCACTAGTTTCGCTTAATACATGTCCATAACATATTCCTCCATCACAGGCTTGTTCTGCAGTCCATGATGTGTATTTATCATAATATTTTGATTCGGGTTTTGTTTCTTTTGTAAAGCCTGCACTTGAGTCAATTCCATCACTTAGAGTTGCCATAATATATTCCCCAATTCCTCCGCTCATGTCATATACTCCTGTGATATTTCCTGTTGTTGAGGCTCCACCTCCACATTGTCCTTTGCCTTCTCCTCTATCTTCAATTTCATCATATTTACATGTTCCAGTTTCTGAATATTCATTCGAGGTAGTGGATGGTTTTCCTAAACTTCTCCCTGTATATCCTGCATGTGTCCAACCACCACTACTTGAAGTTCCTGAATCATTTTTATATACTTCTTTGTATTCCTTTTCATAACTACTATTCCCATATTTGCCATATTTGCTTTGTGAAAGATATGCTGCTGCTCCCCATTCACTATTCTTTGCCATGTGACTATCATAGCCTGTTACTTTTAACTTTTGGGCTGTTTTAAATTGAGCACTTATATTTTGATTTGTTAATGCTTTCAAGTTCGGTAGTATTGTTGGAGAAGATGATGAACCTGTTGTTTCAAACTTTCCTACCCATATTCCACTTAATTCTTCTCCTTCCTCTCTATTTCCATCACTATCATTATCCCACCAGAATGCTGGATGGATATGATATCCTTCACTTGCTTGGGTTTTATCTGTTCCTATAAAGTTTACTTTTATTTCTCCTGGTAGTGCTTGTGTTCCATATGTTCCATCAGTATGTATTCCGTATTGTCCTTCTATTTTATATTCATATCTTGGTATCCATACAAACATCGCTACTATATCTACAGTTTCGCTACCTGTTACTGGTAATATTAATGAATCACCTTCGTGTTTTAATTTTCCATAACTACTTAATACTACTGCATTCGCCCATTCTTGTTTATCATAATCATACCATTCCTTATCACTCTCTGTTGTTAATACCCATGCTTTCTTTGAATTATCCCATTTTACTGGTACTAATTCTTCTGATAATGATGGTTTTTGTATTCCTGTATTATTTCCAGAGTCTCCTGTTCCTCCGCCAGAACCGCCTGAGCCTCCTGGGCCACTAGGACTACTTGAACCTCCTGTTGATTCTCCTTTTACAATTAAATTCCCATTATCATCTGTTTCTACCTCATAATCTCCCATATCCATTCCTGTTACACTTTTTACTTTTCCATTTTCAAATGTTATGGTTCCTTTACTTGGTTTTCTTCCACTTGCTTCTATTATTAAACTATTTTTTTCATCGCATATGAGATTCCCATCGCTTTGTATTTCACATACATTTGGATAAAAATTCTCCATTAAGTTTCTATTTAATATTGCATTTTCTACTGCATTTAAATATAACTCTCCACTTCTTAGGGATGCTGATTTTCTTGAATTACTTATTATTCCTAATACTGCTGGAGTTACTATAAGAGCTATTATTGCGAGTATAATTATTACTGCTAAAAGCTCTATTAGGGTAAAGCCATTATTTAATTCTAAATGACCCCCCCCCCGTACGAACGTTTGTTCTCTTCATAATCTTTACCTCTTTCCTTTTCTGTAGATTTGCGAATTATTTTACCCTTTTAGATACGTAAAATTACTTCTTCATCTATCATTCTTATTTCCTGTACTCTTAGTACTACTAAAATATACCATATTTTTTATATTTTTTCAAGTACTTAAAAAATAGAGATTTTTATTTTCTCTCTATTTTACTATATTCTTCTATTAAATCATGACTTTTATATAACTTATCTATCGCATTACTAATCTTAATACACATATTATACTCTGTATCATTAAATTCTATTTTATCTGGCATTGTAATAAGTATAAATAATAATTCTAATTCATACTTCTTTAATGGATATACACTTTCATACCTTTTTAATAATTCAAAAAAGTTAAAATCTAAAAAATGATTATTATATAAATTATATAAATCAAATATAGGTATATCTATTTTAGATTTATCCCAACTAACTAAATAATCTCTATCTCCTTTTATATAGTGAGATAAATCTAAATTATTATGTACTATAGTCATTCTTATTCTATTTAAGCCATTAATCTCTTCTAACCATGATTCAACATATTTTTTACCAAGTTCTATTGATTTAAATATAAAACTTATATTTCTTGCAAGTAAATACTCACTAGGACTCATAAATACTTTATCTTCTATTATAGATATTAAATCTAAATAGTATTCATATAAATATTCATAATTATTAGATAAATCTTCATATATCTTTTTAAATTCATCCTCACTAGTTTCTTTATAATGTGTTGTTTTACTATGCATAAGTGAGATTAAATCCATTAAATCAATAACTTTTTGCTCTCTTGGTATATCAGTATCATCTACATACTTAAATACAATATAATTACCCTCATCTATTATTTCTGGATAATAATTAAAATTTCTCGTATTTAAATAATTATATATATAATCTTTATTACTATTTTTTTTTATAACTATTTTACCTATATTTGTATCAGATATTATTACATTACCATTTTTTTTATAACTTAAAGCTCTTATATCATTACTCTTTAATAAATCATTAATCTCTTTCATAAACATTAGGTATAATTAATTTATCTCCTAATTGTAAATTACTTAAATCATTATATTTTTTTAATTCTTCTTCTGTAATATTATATTTTTCCATAATACTATCTAGAGTATCTCCATCTCTTAATATAAATACATTATATGTAACATAAACTTCACTATCTTTTGAAAATTGATTAAATAATGAATTTATTTTTTCTTCTGCTAGAGAATCTCTTGTTTGTGTTTCTTCTACTTCTTTAACTTCTTCTTTAACTTCTTCTACTTCTTCTTTTACATCTATATCCATGTTATCTCCCTCTTTTTCTTCTTCTTTAAATACTTCTTCAATAGTATTATCAGTATCTAATTCCTCTCTTACAAGTTCTACTTCTTTAAGATCTTCAAGTTCTACTACAGGTTTTTCTTTTAGTTTATCAATTAAAACATCTATAGATACAGAAAGAACATTATTATTTACTATTTCATAGTAAAAATCATCTATATCTACAACCGCACTACTTGTATCATATTTATCATCGATAGCTATTTCAAAAGGTAATTTAAGTTCAAAAGGTTCTACTGTTGTACTTCTATCACTTACTTTATAATCTCCACTTACTATAAATTCTCCTTTTACTGTATCATTTTCAAGAGATAAAGTATTTTCAAGAGATATACTTGTAATTTCACTTAGATTTGTTTTAAAAATTACATCTTTTTTAAATGGTATTATATTTTTCATAAATATTAACATCTCCTATCATTAAAAAATATGATATAGTTTAATATTTATGAAAAATTTATTTAAATTGTGTTAAAATAATATAAAGGAAGTTTTATCATGGCATCATATATAATTCATATGGCTGTAGCTAAAGAAATAAATAAAGTATTAAAAAGAGATGAATCTAAATTACTAATAGGTTCTATCGCACCAGATATTTCTAAATGCTTAAATCAGTCTAAAATAAAAAGTCATTTTATAGGTAATAATCATGACTTACCTAATATAGATAAGTTTTTAAGTGTGTATAAAAATAAATTAAATGATGATTTTGTTATGGGATATTATATTCATTTATATACGGATTTACTTTGGTATAAAACATTTTTACCTAAAAAATTAAATAATAATTTAGATATTAATATATTATATGATAACTATTCTAGTTTAAATATTCCGTTAATTAATGAATATAAATTAGATTTAAACTTATTAAATAAAGAAAATATTTATAATATTCCAAAAATAATAGATGGATTCCCATATGATAAGTTAAGTAAATTATTTGATAAAGTTTTTAAAACTATTGAGAAAAATAGTGATAAAACAATTTTATTTGATATAAGTGATATAAATGAATTTATTAATACTTGTGTAAATGTTATAACAAAAACACTTTCATAATTTGAAAGTGCTTTTTAATCATAAAATGTTTTTGTCATTATTTTATATTTTCTTTTACTTTGAATGAGTGTTATAACTAATGATTCACCTACTATTAAAAATGATAAAATTATTTTATATATAAACATGTCTTTTTTATGTTTTTTATCATAATATTCTTGAGTTTTAACTTCATTTGTTTTTATATTATAATTTAATGTATTTTTATTTGAATTTATAAGATTAGATTCATTTATATCTAGATTATCAATATAATCATCTATAATTCCTTGAACACTATTTATATTACTTAATACAATTAAACAAAATATTAAAATAATAAACAATATCTTTAAAACTTTTTTCATATTTATTCCCCCTACCCTAATTTAATTCTAATAATTTTTTTATCAGTTGTCAAGAATAACAATCATTAATATATATTTTTTATTTAACTCGTTTTAGGGCAATAATTATTACTTGTTAATTTTTATCTTCATACAATAAATCAGAAAGGAGAAAAAGAAATTTTATGAATAGTGGAGACAATTTTCAAAACAGTCTAATACAAAATGCAATGAATAAAATAAAAATGGATTCAAAATGTAAACCACAATGTATGGGAGCTATAGTTGGACCTACTGGACCTACGGGACCCTCTGGAGTTACTGGGCCAACAGGACCTATAGGACCTACGGGGCCAGCGGGTCCTGCAACAATAGCTGTTGGTGATGTTACAACAGGTACACCAGGAGGAGATGCTGCTGTTATAAATACTGGAGATACGACAAATGCTGTTTTAGCATTCACAATTCCACAAGGGCCAACTGGACCTACTGGACCTACTGGGCCTACTGGACCAACTAATGGATTAAATGCATTTGGAGGATTATACCATGAAAATACTGGAGCAGTTTCACTTCAAGATGGTACAGCTGCTCAAGTGGATTTAGGAAACACAATGCCTAATGAAAATGTAACATATAATGGAGATAATACAATTACTGTAATGCAAGCAGGAAACTATCAAATTACATATTTTATTGAAGGGTCTGCAGGTCAAACTGGTAATGTAACAGCTTCTGTAAAAAATGGTGGTGCCGATGTAACTGGAACATCTATTACAAAGAATTTAACAAATGGTCAAGTTAATTCATTTAATGGAAATGCAATAGCTTCTATAGATGAAGATTCAACTTTAAGTTTAGAATTAACTGGATCAGCTTCTGACACTTTTACTCTTAATGGTACAGGTGTAAATGCAGTTTTAATTGTAAAGAGATTAGATTAGCCTAAAGAGTGTAGTTTCTACACTCTTTTATATTAATTTAATATGCATATGTCGTTTACTATAAAAAATGTTATACATAAAATAAAGTAAAGGGTGATAGTATGAATTTATATGAAAAAGCTTTAAAAAAAATAGAAGAAGATAAAAAATGTAAACCAGATTGTATTGTATATGTAAATAATACAGGAATAACAGGTCCGACTGGTCCAGAAGGACCTATAGGCCCTCAAGGGGAAAAAGGAGAATCTATCACACTTCAAATAGGTAGTGTAACTACAACAGATTATCAAAATATGGCAAGTGTAACTGATACAGGAAGTGGAAATAATCATATATTAAATTTCGTAATTCCAAGAGGAGAACCTGGTATAGAAGGATCTATGGGTCCAGTTGGCCCTGCTGGTACAAGTGTATCTATATTAGGTTCATACGAAAACGAAGGAGATCTTACTAATGCACATCCAACAGGAAATACAGGAGATAGTTATTTAGTTGGTGATGATTTATATGTTTGGACATCTAATAACAGTTGGCAAAATGTAGGTGTTATAAGGGGTCCTAAAGGAGAAACAGGTAAAACTGGAGACCCTGGACCTATGGGAGCTAAAGGAGAACAAGGTCCACAAGGCATTCAAGGAGATATAGGTCCTAGAGGTCCAGAGGGACCTATGGGTCCTAAAGGAGATACAGCAGAAGGTATTTCAATATTTGGTGGATTGTATGATGAAACACCCAACATTGTGGTTGCTAATCCTAAAGATCCAATAGTAATCCCTATAGATAGTAGGCTTCCATCACTTGGAATTTTCTATGGAACTAATACTATAACTACAAATATTACAGGAATATATGAAGTATCTTATAGAGCATTATTTAGTACAACTGTAGATGATTCTGTTACCGTATTTGTAGCAGCCAACAAACAAAATATCCCTGGTACAACTACAACAGTAGATTTAAAGTATGGTAATACACTTCAAGTATCAGGAAGTAGTTTTTATAGAGCTGATGCATTAACAACATTTTCATTAGCTATTTTATCAGGAAAAAAAGATAACTTAAATGTAAATGTAAACAACATTTTACTCACTATAAAAAAATTGAGTGATATAAAGTAAGGAGGTATATATGGATGCATATGAAAAAGCTTTAAAAAAAATAAAGCAAGACGAAAAATGTAAACCACAATGTATAGGATCTATAGTAGGTCCAACTGGACCTACTGGACCAACAGGTCCGCAAGGTATTCAAGGACCAACAGGACCATCAGGCGGGCCTACTGGACCTACTGGACCACAAGGTCCTACAACAATTACAATAGGTAAAACAGAAACTACTCTACCTGGTCTTGAAGCAGCTGTATTAAATGTTGGTACAGAAGGTAATGTCATACTAGATTTTGTTATTCCACAAGGACCTACTGGGCCTAAAGGAGATACTGGACCTAGAGGACCTCAAGGTATCCAAGGAGATATGGGTCCTATAGGGCCAGAGGGAGATATGGGTCCACAAGGTATTCAAGGGCCTACAGGTCCAGCAGGTCCTGAATTAATAGGAGCTGCATACATAGTTTCTTATAATTTAATAACATATCCTAATGATGGAACTTTAGTAGAAGTAAATTCTAGAATACCATTATCTAGAATAGAAATAGATACTAATAAAATTGTATCTTTAAATACTAATGAAAATACAATACAATTTAATATACCTGGATTTTATAAAATTACATTTATTGTAAATGCATATGTAAAAGATATAGGTAGTGTTTTTGACCCAACTAAAGACTTTGTAACAGTAGGATTTAGAAAAATAGGAACTGATAACACTTATATAGGTGGTAGTGTATTTCTTAACACTTCTATAGCTACACCAATTATAGCTGAGGGAATAATAACGGTAGTAAGTGCGAATGAAACTTACGAACTTGTAAACCTATCTAAAGAAAATATTTACTTAAACGCACCATCAATAGATGATGTAAGTTCAACTTCATATTTTACAAATTCTCTCACAACTATTATAATTGAAAATTTAGGAAGGCCTAGAGAATGAGTAAATATAAAGTAGTTGTATATGCGATAAGTAAAAATGAAGAAAAATTTGTAGATAGATGGGTAAATTCTATGAAAGAAGCAGATGAAATATATGTTTTAGATACGGGTTCTACAGATAATACTGTTAATAAACTTAAAAGTTTAGGTGTTCATGTATCTAGAAAAGAAATAAATCCATGGAGGTTTGATGTTGCAAGAAACACATCACTTGATCTTGTACCAAATGACACTGATATTTGTGTATGTACAGATTTAGATGAAGTATTCTTACCTGGTTGGAGAGAAAAGTTAGAAAATGCCTGGGATAATAACACTACTAGAGTTAGTTATAATTATAATTGGTCATTAGAAAACGATATTCCTAAAGTAAATTTTTTAATAGAAAAAATTCATAATAGATTTGATTACAAATGGACACATCCCGTACATGAAGTTTTAGAATATATAGGAAAAAATCATGAAGTAAAAAAAGAAATAACTTCTATAACATTAAATCATTATCCAGATCTATCTAAATCAAGAAGTAGTTATCTACCTTTACTTGAATTATCAGTTAAGGAAGACCCTAATGATGATAGAAATATGCATTATCTAGGTAGAGAATATATGTATTATGGAAAATGGAATGAAGCTATTGATACATTAATTAAACATCTTAAATTACCTAGTGCGACTTGGAAGGATGAAAGATGTGCATCTATGAGATTTATAGCTAGATGTTATAAAAATTTAGGAAGAATAGATGAAGCTAGATTATGGTTAGATAAAGCTATAAAAGAAGCTCCATACCTACGTGATCCATATGTAGAAAAAGCACTCCTAGAATTTCAAGAAAATAATTTTAGTGAAACTAAAGAGTGTTGTTTTGAAGCATTAAAAATTAAAAGTCACCAAAAAACATATATAAATGAAGTATTTAGTTGGGATTACACTATATATGATTTATTATCTATTTGTTATTATAATGAAGATAGATTTTTAGATGCTTTGTTTTATGTAGAAAAAGCACTACAATTAAGTAAAGATAATGAACGACTAATAAAAAATAAAGAATTAATAGAAGAACAAATAAAACTCTCTAAATAGGGAGTTTTTGTCATTAACAAAACACAAAAAAGTTCATAGTATAAACTAGTGAGGAGGAATCTTGTGAATAATATTTTAGAAATTAAAAATTTAAAAAAGATGTATCATACTAAAAAGGATGAAACACTAGCTGTAGAAGATTTCTATATTGATTTAAAAGAAGGAGAATTTGTAGCTATAGTTGGACCTAGTGGATGTGGAAAATCTACAATACTATCTATACTTTGTGGATTAGAAGAAAAATCTAGTGGAATTATAAAAAATACACCTAATACTAAAATAGGATATATGTTACAACAAGATTCACTATTTGAATGGAGAAATGTTTTAAATAATTGCTTACTTGGATTAGAAATAAATAATAATTTAAATGATGAAACAAAAAGTTATGTTATAGACTTATTAAACACTTATGGATTAGGTGAATTTATATATAGTTATCCAGATAATCTATCTGGAGGAATGAGACAAAGAGTTCTTTGAATGTAGTATAGACACAAATATCAATAATTAAGAAAAATTAATTTTTAATGAAAAAATTATTTTCAAAATATGAATAATTTGATAGAATTAGTGTGTCAGATATAAATTAAATAGAATTAGAAAGTAGTATATGTGAGCTTACTTAAATTTATATCTGACAATGTGAATTCTATATAAGTAAGCTCACATATACTATTTTTATTTATGAATGGTTATAATTTAAAAGATTTATTACTAGTTGAATTAAATACTATTAAAGAATTAAAATGTCTAAGTAATTGTAAATGAAAATAACAATATGTCTTTTAAATAGTTTATCAGTGCTTTTTTCATAAAAATTAAAAATTATAACTAAAATATAATAAATACCAAAAAGGATGTGAAAAAGAAGAATATTATTTTAGTGTAATTGATGTTATTGGTGCTTTAACTGGTGCTAATATTCCTAGAAACTATTGGAGTGATTTAAAAAGAAAGTTGAAACAAGAAGGTAGTGAGTTGCACGAAAAAATCGTGCAACTGAAAATGAAATCTATAAAAGATGGTAAGAATTATTTAACAGACACACTTGATACCAAAGGAATATTACGACTTATAGAGTCAATTCCAAGCCCTAAAGCAGAACCATTTAAAATTTGGTTAGCAAAATTAGGGAGTGAAAGAATTGATGAAGTATTTAATCCAGAGATTGCTATTAATAGAGCTGTTAATTATTATAGAAGATTAGGTTATAGTGATGAATGGACTAAAAAAAGACTAAATGGGATTGTTGATAGATTTAAACTAACTGACGTATGGAAAGATGGAGGTATTGAAAAGCCTATCCACTATGCGATGCTTACTAACGAAATATATAAAGGTTGGTCTGGTATGAAAGCAAGTGAATATAAAGCATTTAAGGGAATAAGAAAAGAAAGTTTAAGAGATAATATGACCGATATAGAGGTTCTTCTTACTGATTTAGGAGAAGTTGCTACTTATGATATAGCAATCTCTGAACATCCACAGGGATTTAGTGAAAATATAAAAGTTGCTTATCGAGGTGGACAAGTTGCTAATGATGCTAGAATTTCATACGAACAAGCTACTAAAAAATCAGCAATATCAAATAAAAATGTTCTTAACTATCAATATAAAGATGATAATAAAATGATAGAAAATAAGTAATTTAATTACGAACAAACTGTATAAAACTGAAAACAATTATAATTTAAAAAATTATAACTAAAATATATAATAGATAAATATGTTAATTTAATCAATAAATTAAAACCCTAAGTAGTTTTATTAACTATTAGGGTTATTTTTATTTGGACTTAACTTTTTAACTAATTTCGGATATTTTTCTTGAATTGATATTAATGTATTATCAAAATTTTCATCCCCACCATCTTCTATTTGCTTACATATTTCATCATGTTTTTGTTTATCATAACTATTTACAACTACTGTTCCATGTTCACTCTCATATGTAGTAACATATAGCTCACAATCTTCAATAGGTGCTTCTTCAAATTTTTGATCTTTATACATGTAATAAACACCATCAACTAAATATAAAATAATTTCTTCCTTACCTTTAGTAATAGTAGTCGTACTTATTTCAACAGTTAATGGAAAAGTTTTTAGTAAATTTTCATCATAACTATAAACATAAGCATTATTTTGATCTCTAAAAACCATTATATGATTATAAAGTTTTATATCATTGAAACATTTTCCATTTAAATATTGTAGTTCATTTTTATCCCAACTATATTGTCCTTTTTTATATTTGGCTAACTCATATTGTCCATTTTCTATTTTTAAAGCAAAATATAATGTATCTGCACAATATAAAGCACTTAAATTTTCAAAACCAGAATAACCATTTATTTCAATTGATTCATATTTTGGTTCAATAATGATTTTAGTACCATGAATAATACCTTTTTTACCATTTTTAGTTATTATATAATAGCCATAACCTAAATATTCTACATCATCATAATTATCTAATATAAGATGCTTGTCTTCTTTTAATACCCAAAAAATACCTTTAAATCCGTTTTTTTCAAATATTACAGCACTACCAATATTTTCTATTATTTTACAATCACTTATTACTTGAGATTGGATATTATTAGCAAGTATTACAATATTACAATTCTCTCCATTAAATAATTCATAAAAATAACTATTATAAACAGGAATTACTTTATCATATTTTGCTTCTATTAAATACTTATCACAAATAGGAATTGTTTTATCATTTTTATCATCTATTAGATAACTACTATTAAAATTTCTTGTAAATATTCCCTGTTTACCATTTTTATTAAGAAAATAATCCCCACTTTTATACTCGATTCCATCATATTCTATATTTACAAGTGATTGACAAGGAACTTCATTTTTTTCGTCATTATCAACAACTCCTGATAATAATCCGTATTTGTTATCTTTTTGTACTAAAAATACATATTCGGAAGCTGGTTCATAATAGTTTGTTCTATCAATAATATTTACACAATTAATATCATCACATACAGGAGCAGTAAATAATAACCTACAATAACATTTTTTTATATAATAGATTGCAGTTATATTATTTCTTTTACAAAAGAATAAACTACTATCTTTTTTATCACAACTAATTTCTTCAAATAATGGACTTTTTATTTCGTTTTCTTTAGAATCTTTTAAACAAGTAAAGAATTTATATTTTCCTTGTGTAAATATTGTTGCATCTCCAATTCTTTCTATATCATCATATTCAAAAGGTGTTATAAAACCTTTTTTAGTAGAATAAATAGCTTTTTTACCATCCTTTGTTATTTTTAAATAATTATTATCATTATATAATTCTTGTATATCATCGTATCCATTTTCAAATATACTTAAAGGTGTTCTATATTGGTGTTCTTGAAATAAATGATATTTTTGTGTATACGGATTTTGTAAAATTGCAATATTATAATAAATTCCTGATTTAATCGCTAACCAATTATCTGCAACCATTTTTTCGTACAAAGTATCATAAATTCTAACATATACTTTAGATGCAAAATAACCTTTTCCTTCACCTTCAACTTCTTTTTCTTGAAAGTAGAAATTATCATCACTATTATAAATATTATGATAGAAATTATCAAAACTTCCAACGATTTTGTTAGTTTTAATATTAATTAATCCAGTTTTTCCTGTTACTGATTTCATTAGTGCAGTATTTCTAATTAATATTTCTAATTCATATATATTTTTTTCTGCAATTACTGAACTTACTTTCTTCATAAGTATTACCTCCTAATACTCTTGACTAGTATATTATTATCTTGAATAAAATCTAATTTTTGATGTTTATGCTTCACTTCATCTAATCTCTTTTTATCAATATAAACAACCTTACCACCATTTGGATGAATCTCCTTACCACCAAAAACAATCCAAATAACATCTATTCTTTTACTAGGCATAGAAGCACGTCCATCAGTAAAAATTACTTTATTATCTGCAGTATTTGTAAAAGCATTTATAGCAACATCAAAATCAGTTCCACCTCTGCCTTTAAATTTAAGTCGCTCTACATCAGCTATGGTTCTTATTTCAGTAAAACCATAGAATTTAGTATCAAAACAACCTACTTTTAGTTTTGAAAAATTAAGAATATTTTTACATTCTCTTAAGAAAGTTTTTAATAATTCATAATCAATAGATTCACTTGTATCTAAAACAATTTCAGTTAAATGTTGTAAAACACAAAAACTTTCTTCTAGATGTGATAACATTACTCCATCTTCTAAAGAAGCGTTTCTATAGGACCAATCAAGTTCTACTATTTCATTAGGTCTTTTTAATAGCAAAGGCCAGTTAACTAGAGGATAAGTAAATCCAACATTATCTAATTCAATTGTTTCTTCATCTGTTATACTACCTGCTTTAATATTGATTCCATTTTGATTAGATTTATTTTTTTTACTTTTGTATTCATCAATTGATTTTTCTATTTCTTCTAATATTTTCTTAACTTTTTCTTTATTTTTATTACTTAATACTTCTTTTTCTTTCATTTCTGCAAATTTCTTAGTAACTTCATTAATAAGAGAATCATCATCACTTAAAGTATTTTCATCCCATAAATCATGGTCATCATGTCCACCATTTTCAAACTTTTCTTCATTATTCTTACTTTCTTTTAATAGTTTTTCATATACTTCTTCAACATCATAATCAATAGCCCAAGGCAAATCTATTACATTATCAACTAATTCTAATCCATCGTTTTTTAAATAAGCATTTATTACAGCATCAGCCGCATAATTCCAAATTTTTTGATTTTTACCTTTACCTCTTTTGTGGTGTTTGAAAGCAACATGACAAATTTCATGAGCAAAAAGAAATAATTGTTTTTTTTCACTCAATTTTTCTATATTGGGGTGATAATAAATTGTTTTGCCATTTGTTCCAGCAGTAGGAATTCCCTTACTTGTACAATTTGGTGTTTCAAAGTATTCCATACTATCTATTATGCTTCCGAAAAATGGGTATTTATTAATTAATTTTTTCTTTATATTTCTAATATTTACACTCATAATTTAACTCCTAGATGTGCGCAAGTAAACTATATACTTCTTCCGATATTGGGTAATTATCAATATCACTACAAGAAACTATTATTCTACATTCTGGTGGTAATTTAAATGTACTAACTTTTCTATATTTTAGAATTTCATTAAATTTTGATTGCTCATTTATGGGTAATTGATTTAAATTTTTAATTATTAATAATGGCATAGTTTTGGAATTTGTTTTTAATAACTCTCTATACCAGTTTGGTGGCAAAAACTCTGCACCTTCATAATGTCCATTTAATTCATTTATATCACAACTATTATTTAAAATTATTGCTTCATCAAATATGTCTAAAGGTAAATCTTCTATTAAAATTGGGCAAATATTAAATTTTAAATATTCTTTTAAATAGTTTGTATCTAATTTTTTCATTATTTCCTCCAAGATAATCCAAATGAACGTATTTCTTCTAGCTGTTTTTTTCGTTCTGGATTATCACTTGCCCAAACTTCATCAAAAAATGTTAATATTTCCATACCCATTTTTTTAACAAATTCTCTAACTACCCCTACATTTTCTTCATCAACAAGTGATAGTGATAAAGCAGTAATATATTTTTTAGATAAATCACATTGATAATCATTTGGTTTATAATTACCTAAAATAACATCTTCTAAACTAATAATCTTTGTTTTACAAAACTCTACAAATTCTTTTGCAAGTCCCTCTCCAACTAAAGCACGGATCATTTCAGGTTGTTTAGTTGCATATAATATTTTTGATGCCATTTCCCATTTTCTTGGATCAGCATTTGGTTTAATGCCATCATATTTGGTTCTTAAAACATCACGACCACTTTTACCTTTTACAGTTAGAAATGCATATATTGCAGGATGAATTGGAACTTCAGGTTCAGGCTCTTTTATATAATCAAGTTTTTGATATGATTTTTTTGGCGTTTTTGCCCATTTTAACCAAGATTCTAATGTAGTTTCAATATAAACATGAGCAAAACGATTAAATAAAGGCTCTGCTAGTGTAGTTGCGGCCATTGAGTCACTTAACTCGTTTCCGGATGCTACTATTCTTGCATTATCAGGTAATTTCCATTTTCCATTTACTTCTCTATCCAAAATAATATTAAAAGCCATACCTTGAATAGCATGAAGTGCATTAGTTAGCTCATCAAAGAAAACAACATGGATTTTATCTGGTTCTTTCTTACATTTTTCTTCTAAATTTTCTAGCCAAGTAGGTTTTACATCAAGCATATATCCATCTTTAACAATAACGTCTTGGTATTCAATTGTTTCAATACTTTCTTCTTTTTTTGTGTTTGGATTTATTATAGTTTTAAAAACAGGTACTTCAATTCTTTTTGTTATTGGTTGAACGTATACACTTTTCCCATTTAGACTTTCTGGAGTTGCATTTCTTAAATAAATAACTTCACAATCTGGATCTATTTGTTTTACTCTTGCACTTTTTCCTTCACTAGAACGTCCATGCACAAAAACAGCAACTCCACTTTCTATAGACCCTTTAATAATATCTTCTTCTGAAACTTCATTAAACATAAAGTTATAAGCATTTTGACTATTCATATTTACCCCCTAATTTTGATAAGTAATCCTCAAAAAGTACGATTATTATAATACAAAGTGTGGGATTTTACAATAGGGCTCTGTAACGTTTGTATAACTTATAAAACGTTATATACTTATAAAAAAAGACTGTTTTCAAGTCTTATATTTATTAACAGTCTAGTTCATCATAATTATGATAGATTTGTTTATCTTTTTCTTACTTCTTCACTAAAAGTATCTATATTTTGTGAGCCATTCTTAAAATTTTGTGCAAACTCAGATATTGAATCCCTAACTTGTTTATCTTTTATTTTCTCTTGTATTTCATAATCTAACACTTCAAGTTCTTCTATACTTGCATTTTCTAATACATCTTTAAATGATTGGTAAAATTCAGGAGAAACTTTTGATGGCTTTTTTGGCATTGCATTAGCTAAAGCTTCAAGCTCTTCTTTACTTAAATTTTTAAAATCATCTGCAAATTGGTAAAGGTTATGAGAATTTTCTGATGACTTTTTTTGTATTGCATTAGCTACTGCTTCAAGCTCTTCTTTACTTAAACTTTTTACATTATCTATAAAAGATTGGTAAGACTCGTGTGTTTTATCATCCATAATCTCGGGCTCCTTTCTAACTCTATTATATCATATGATTTAGCCTTTTAATCATCAAATAATCATTTTATCAACAAAATTTAAAATTTTACATTTCAATATTACTAACTATAAATATATTTTTAGATAAAAGGAATTTCAAAGAAGCATAAAATATTATATAAATTTAATTATTATAATAAAATTGGTTATACAAAAAAAGTCTATTTTAAATTAAGATTTAATAAAATTTATTATAGTTATATTAAAATACAAATTCACTAAATAGTAATATTTTATAAATAGTTTTTTAGTTAATGGAAGGGGTAACTATGAAATACAATATTATTGATATCGTTGATAAAAAGATAACTGATACTAAATTAAAAAAAATTATTAATGAAAAGTTATACAAAATTATTGAAATGATGGAATTTAATGTTAACGAAACTAGATAAGTGGTATAACGGTATCGGTTATAAATTTAACTTTAAGCTTAATTATTATCTTGATATTGGAGGTAATAGTTATGAATAAACATGAAAATGCCCTAAATAAGAAAGTATTTAGAGTTGGAATTTATTTAAGATTATCTAATGAAGATAAGGACAAACTAAATAAAGATGATGCGAGTGAATCTATAAAAAATCAAAGGAATATGCTTACTCAATATATTGAAAAACATCAAGAATTTGAACTTGTACAAGAGTATTGTGATGAAGATTTATCGGGTGCTGGAACTTATAGACCTGAATTTGAAAGACTAATTAGAGATTGTGAAAATAAAAAACTTGATATTGTTTTATGTAAAAGTCAATCAAGATTTTCAAGAGATATGGAAATAGTTGAAAAATATATCAATAATAAATTTAAAGAATGGAATATTAGGTTCATAGGATTGTCTGATAATGCTGATACTTTTAATAGTGGAAACAAAAAATCAAGGCAAATAAATGGACTTGTTAATGAATGGTATTTAGAAGATGTTTCAAATAATATAAGAAGTGCTTTCCATTCTAAAATGAAAGAAGGAGAATTTATTTCCCCTTTCGCATCATTCGGTTATGAGATTAATCCAAATGATAATAACAAATTAATTATAGATCCAGTTGCTTCTCTAATTGTAAAAAATATCTATAATTTATACTTAACAGGTTTAGGGTTTACAGCTATTGCAAAATATTTAAATAGTAAAAATATACCTTCCCCTTCTCTTTATAAATATAAAAAAGGTATTAAATTAAATGTAAATAGTAATAGACCTCGTGAAGAGATAAAATGGAGTACAAATGCTGTTAAAACAATTTTAACAAATGAGATTTATCTAGGACATTTAATACAAGGAAAAAGAACTACTGTTAGTTATAAAAATCATAAAATTAAAAATAAAGATAAAAGTGAATGGGTGAGAATTGAAAACACTCATGAAGCAATTATAGATAAAGATATATTTAATAAAGTTCAAATAACTATGAAAGAAAGAACTAAACCTATGAAGAAAACAGGTGTAGTTCATATATTTTCTGGTAAAGTATTTTGTCTTGAATGTTGGCATTATATGAGAAAAAAGAACTCTAAAGATCATGAATACCTTTTATGTTCAGGAAATAGAGATGGATATGATGACTGCATTAATAAAGCATCTATAAGATATGATGTACTTACAAATATTGTATTAGATGCAATTAATAATAAAATTCAAAAATTCTATGATGAAAAAGAATTAGAAAATTTAGATTCAATAAAAAAGGAAAACAGATTTAATAAAAAGATTAAAGCACTAGAACTTCAAAAAATTGCAATAGAAAAACAAATATCTAAAACAAAAAATTATTTAAAAAATCTCTATGAAGATAAAGTAAACGGTGTTATTACTTTAAATCAATTTAAAGATTTAGTTATAGAATACAATAAGAATGAAGATATTTATAACGATCAAATTAAATCTATTAATAAAGAAATTGCTTATTATAAAATGAAAGAAAAATCTTCAAAAAACAATAAAAAAATATTTAGTAAATATCAGAAATTAGATAAACTTAATAGAATTATTACACAAGAATTTATAGATAAAATCTATATTGGAAAGTTAAATGAAAAAACCAAAAGTAGAGATATACAAATTAAATGGAATTTTGAATAGAGATTACTTCTCTATTCTGATTCCAAATACATAGAAAAGTTAATTATAATAGAACAGTTTTTGATAGAATATTAATTTGTATTTTCTAAAATTTAATCTCTTTTCAAACAAAGTGCTGATGAGGGTATGGACAAATTAAGGGCAATATGCTATTATTAATTTGCTAGAT
>CANROP010000020.1 GCA_947632265.1 uncultured Bacilli bacterium | reverse complement strand
GTAGCCTGTTAACAGATTTCGTTAGTTCGTCCAATCCTTGGTTCAAACGCGGTGGCTTCTACGGGGATGAATACACATATGCTGGCAGTAATTCTTTCCGTATCGTTCTAGTTGCTCCCTAGAATCTCTTATATATAATAACTTTATAATAAATAGTAGTAAAATATAAATATAATAAAAGCTTATAAATTAAATGTTTATTAGCTTTTATTAGTTATTAAATATATATTATAGTTAAATTAATAATTTTTAAATTTGATTTTTGAATAAAAAAATAAAAATCGTATAAAAAAACATTCAAAATATATTTCATTTTTGTAAATAGTGTGCTAAAATGTTTATAGTAACGTAGAATTGGAGGAATATACATGAGTTTTATTAAAGGAATATTTGTTGATAAAGATGCATCTAAAACTGGTAATGGTGATGAATACTATGATATAGATGTAGAAGAAGCTGTTACAGAAGAGGGTGGATCTAAAATGATTCTTTTAGAACCACGTGCTTATTCTGAAGCTCAACAAATAGCTGATCATCTAAAAAAAAGAAATACTGTAGTAGTAAATTTAAAAAGGGTTACTGCTGATCAAGCAAAAAGAATTATGGATTTTTTAAGTGGAACTATATATGCGATAAAAGGAAATATTCAAAAAATAGGTAATGGTATTTTCTTATGTACACCAAATAATATAAATGTACAAGGAAAAATAACAGATGAAAATGATAAAAATAAAGATGATGAAGAAAATGGCGTAGAGTGGTAAAAAAATATTGAAATATTAAAGAAAGTGTGCTAGTATATTAAGCACAACGTTTGAGGGAAACTTTATGGGAAATAGTGTAAGGACGTTTAAAAATTATACTCCTGAAGAGATAGATAAATTTCTAAATCAAGTAATCGATCAAGTAGAAAGGATGATTACTGAAAGTAGGGAGAAAAATAAAGAAATAGTGCTAAAGGATAAAAAGATTGAAGAGTTAGAGAATAGATTAAAAGATGTATCTAAGCTTCAAGATAAATTAGCTCATTATGAAAGAATGGAAGATACTTTAAATAGAGCTATTATAATGGCACAAAAAACATCAGATCAAATTAAGTCTAGTGCTCACAAGGAAAGTGAAATAATACTAGAAGATGCAAAGAATAATGCAAGTAGAATAGTAAATGAAGCACTACTTAAAGCAGAAAAGACTGAAATGGAAGCTAATATGTTAAGAAAAAATATTAATACCTTCAAACGTAAATTAAGAGGAATTATAGAATCTCAATTAGAAATAGTAGATGATATTGAAAAAGTTGATTTTTAAAACATGTGATAGAGACGGTATATAATGGATTACATAGAAAGTTCGTGGTTGATGGAAACGGAATATGAAGTTATATATAGATCACTCTTGATGTTGTTATGAAGATAATACGGTAACGCGTTATAGTATAAAGATAATAAGTATTATGAAATAGGGTGGTACCACGTACATTACGTCCCTATATTGTAATACTTTTTTTATTAGGAGGCATTTATGTATTTAAATATTATAATACTTGTAGTAGGCTTTATAATACTTATTAAAGGATCTGATATGTTTGTAGATGGGTCTTCTAGTATTGCTAGAAATCTTAAAGTATCACGTCTTTTAATAGGACTTACAGTTGTAACTTTTGGTACAGGTGTTCCCGAACTTGCTCTTTCAATTAAATCTATGTTAAATGGAAATGGAGATATAATTCTTGGTAATGTTATCGGTAGTAATATAATAAATATAATATTAATACTTGGTATTTCTTCATTAATTAAACCATTAAAAGTAAAAAGTAATACAATATATAAAGAGATACCAATTATGATATTAATGACACTTTTACTTACTACTTTATTTTCAGATAACTTATTTAATATAAATGATGTAAATATTATTACTAGATCAGATGGATTTGTAATTCTATTATTTTTCTTAGTATTTATATATTATTTATTATCTATATTAAGAAAAAAAGTAGAAGATGATGATCCAAATACAGATCTTGATGATCCAAAATATCCTATTTTTAAATCAATTATATATATTATACTAGGACTAATTGGTGTAGTAATAGGTAGTAATCTTGTAATAGATAACGTAGTAGAAATTGCTCATATACTTAAAGTAAGTGAAAGATTAATCTCACTTACAGTTATAGCTATTGGAACATCACTACCAGAACTTGCTACATCTATAACGGCTGCTAGAAAAGGAGAACATGATTTACTAATAGGAAATATAGTTGGAAGTAATATATTTAATATAGGGATAGTACTAGGTTTACCTATCGCATTATTTGGTAGTGTTTCTGGTATTGGATTTAGTTATATTGACTTAGTAGTACTATTATTATCTGCTTTTATACTTTTGATAAGTGCAGGAACAAAAAAAACAATTAATAGAGTTGAAGGAATAATTATGTTAAGTATATTTATAATATATTATTCTTATATACTTTTAGGTTAGGAGGATTTTATGATATTTGAAGAATTAGATAAAAGAAAAAATAGTGAGGTTGAAGCAAGTTTAACAGAAAAATTTTTAAGTGAGAATATACTTAAAAAAACTATAGATAATAGAGCTAATAATGAAAACTTTGTATTTTATGATGGACCTGCTACTGCAAATGGTATGCCAGGAATACATCATATGTTAGCTAAATTACTTAAAGATACTTTTTGTAAATATAAAACTATGAAAGGTTATAGAGTACTTAGAAAAGTAGGATGGGATACTCATGGATTACCAGTAGAAGTTCAAGTAGAAAAAGAACTTGGATTTACTGGTAAAGGAGATATAGAGAAATATGGTATAAAAGAGTTCAATGAAAAATGTAGAGAAAGTGTTTGGAAAAATGAAAAAGCATTTAAAGACTTTACTAATAAAATGGGACAATTTATAGATTTAGATAATCCATATATAACTTATAATAATTCTTATATAGAAACAGAATGGTGGATACTTAAAAAATTCTTTGATGAAGGATTAATATATAATGGATTAAAAATACTTCCATATTGTCCTAGATGTGGTACAGGACTAGCTAGTCATGAAGTCGCACAAGGCTATAAAGAAATAACTGTAAATACAGTAACAGTACCATTTAAAGTTAAAAATCAAGAAAATACTTATCTACTTATATGGACAACAACACCATGGACACTTATGTCAAATGTAGCTGCATGTGTAAATCCAAATGAAAAATATGTAAAATGTTTGTCAAAAGGATATAACTTTATAGTAGCTTCTAAGCTTGCTACTAAAGTACTTGGAGATGAATTTGAAGTAGTAGAAGAGTACATGGGAAAAGATTTAGAGTACTTAGAATATGAACAATATATGGATATACTTAAAGTAAATAAAAAAGCATTCTATGTAGTATGTGATGATTATGTTACTATGGAAGATGGTACTGGAATTGTACATATCGCACCAGCTTTTGGTCAAGATGACTATGAAGTAGGATTAAAATATGACCTGCCAGTGTTAAATCCAGTAGATGAAAATGGATGTTATACTGAAGGTCCTTGGAAAGGTAGATTAGTTGTAGATAGTGAACTTGAAATAGAGATAATTAAATATTTATCTGAACAAGATAAAATATTTAAAAAACAAAAAATGGTACATAATTATCCACACTGTTGGAGATGTAAAACACCACTTGTATACTATTCTAAACCAAGTCTTTATATAAAAGTAACTTCCCTTAAAGATAAAATAATAGAAGCAAATAAAACTGTAAATTGGTATCCAGATTATGTAGGTGAGAAAAGATTTGGAAACTGGCTTGAGAATCTAAATGATTGGGCTATATCAAGAAATAGATATTGGGGTACTCCAATTCCACTTTGGGAATGTGACTGTGGAGAAAAAATTATGATTGGTTCAATAAAAGAACTAGTAGAAAAATCTATAGAAAAAATAGATGAAACAATAGACTTACATAGACCATATGTTGATGATGTACATATTAAATGTCCTAAATGTGGTAAGGCTATGTCAAGAATAAAGGAAGTAATGGATTGTTGGTTTGATTCAGGTTCAATGCCTTTTGCTCAATATCACTATCCATTTGAGAATAAAGCACTCTTTGAGAGTCAATTTCCAGCAGATTTTATAAGTGAAGGAATTGACCAAACAAGAGGATGGTTCTATTCATTACTTGTAATATCTACATTTGTAATGGGTAAAAGTCCATATAAGAATGTACTTGTAAATGATTTAATAACTGATAAATATGGTCATAAAATGCATAAGAGTAAAGGTAATGCAGTTGAACCATTTACAGTAATTAGTGAATATGGAGTAGATCCAATTAGATGGTATATGCTTTATGCATCTCCAGTTTGGACACCACTTAGATTTGATGAAGATGGTATAAAAGAAGTACAATCTAAATTCTTTAATACATTAAAAAACACATATACATTCTTTAGTATGTATGCAAATATAGATAACATAAATCCTAAAGAATACAATATAGATTATAAAGATTTAGAAGAGATAGATAAATGGTTAATATCTAAATATAATAAATTAGTTAAAAAAGTAACTTTAGCTATGGATTCTTATGACCTTACTACTACTACAAGAGAAATACAAAACTTTGTAGTAGAAGACTTATCAAACTGGTATATAAGACGTAATAGGAGAAGATTCTGGGCAAGTGAAAATGATATATCTAAAAAATCTGTATATAAAGTAACTTATGATATATTAAAAGGCATTTGTACTCTTATCGCACCAATAGTACCTTTTACAAGTGAAGAGATATATACTAAATTAACAAAAGAAGACTCTGTACATTTAGCTGATTATCCAACGTATGATGAATCTTTAATAAATGAAAAGATAGAATCTAGAATGGATTTAGTAAGAGATTTAATAAGTTTAGGTAGAAATATAAGAGAAGAAGTTAAAATAAAAGTAAGACAACCATTAAGTGAAGCTTTAATAGATTCTAAAAATGAAGAATTAATAAGTGATTTAGTAGATTTAATTAAAGAAGAGTTAAATGTAAAAGAAGTTAAATTTATTAAAGATGTAGAAAATTATATGAATTTTACAGTTAAGCCAAACTTTAAAGAAGTAGGTAAAGTATTTGGACCTCTTATGAAAGAATTCCAAGAAAAATTATTAAAACTATCTATTAGTGATGTAACTAAACTTCAAAATGGAGAATTAGTTAAAATGACTGTTGGAGATAAAGAATATGATATAGATTCTAATATGGTAGATATTAGAACAGATTCTAAAGAAGGATTCGATGTAGCAACCGATTCAAGTAACTTTATAATATTAAATACAGAACTTACAAATGATTTAATTATGGAAGGAATCGCACGTGAATTAGTATCAAAAGTACAAAATTTAAGAAAAGCAAAAGATTTTGATATAGCTGATCGTATAACTTTATATTATAATGGTGATGATGAAGTAACTGAAGCTGTAACTAAATTTGATGAATTTATTAAAAATGAAACATTATCTATTGATATTCAAGTTAAATTTAACTTAACTGAAGAGGTAGATCTTAATGGGCATACAACATATATTGATGTAGAAAGAGCTTAAGCTCTTTTTTCTATTATGAAAAATAAGTTGTAGATTTACGAGTAAAAATACCCGAAAAAGATGAAGAAATTGCGGAATATTTTACCAGCAAATATTAGATATATATAATAACAAGTAAAAAAAATACTTGTTATTTTTTTTGTTTAAGTATTAATATATAAAACAAAAAAAGATGAACCAAAAACTAACCACAGTCAAAATTCATCTTTTACCTAACGAGGCGATTATATGATACTATTAAAAGAAGAAAAAATCAAGTTATTTTCACACAAAAACTACTGAAAATAGTCGTATTTTAGGGTTTTAAGGAAAATTTTTGAAAAAATAAAAAAAGTCTTTACAAACGTATGTACTGACAGTATAATATATATTATCAAGTGTTTATATTATATTAAATTTTAAATTAAATATAATAATATTACTAGAATTAAATATAAGATTGGAGAGTAAATTTATGAATAAAGTAATCTTAAAAGTAGGTGGTATGACTTGTAGTGCATGTTCAAGCGGTCTTGAAAAATATCTAAACAAGCAAGATGGTATAAAAAGTGCTAGTGTAAATCTAGTTTTATCTAATGTATTAATAGAATATGATGATACATTAAATATAAAAAGAATAGAAGAGTTTATTAAAAAATCTGGATTTGAAAGTTTAGGTATTTATAAAGAAGAAAAAGAGATTAAAAATAGTAAAGATAAAATATTTTTAATAATATTTGGTATACTATCTTTATTAGTATTATATATATCTATGTCTCATATGTTTAAACTAAAAGAAATACCTTATTTAAATATAAAATATCCTATTAATTATTCAATTACATTATTCATTTTAACAATACCATTTATAATATATGGAAAAGATATATTTATAAGTGGTATAAAAAATATAATTCATAAGACACCAAATATGGATACTTTAGTAACAATTGGTGTGTTATCTAGTTTAATATATAGTATATATAATATGATTATGGTATTAAAAGGTAGTAGTAATAACGTTCATAATTTATATTTTGAATCAGTCGCAATTATAATATTTTTTATTAAACTTGGAAGATTTATAGATAATAAAAGTAAAGAGAAAACTAAGGAAGCAATAAAAGAATTAGTAACTATTACACCTGATTCTGCTCTTATAAAAATAGGTGATAAAGAAAAAGAAGTAACAATAGATGAGGTAAAAAAAGGAGATATATTAATATGTAAGCCTGGTATGAAAATAGCAGTCGATGGCATTATAACAAAAGGATATTCACATATAGATGAAGCATTTGTAACTGGAGAATCTTCTAAAGTAAAAAAGACTATAGATAATAAGGTTGTTGCAGGTAGTATAAATATAGATGGTTATATAGAATATAAAGCTGAAAAAATAGGTAAAGATTCTACTATATCTAACATAGTAAAACTTGTAGTAGAAGCGACAAATACCAAAACAAAAGCACAGAAATTAGCAGATACAATAAGTAGTTATTTTATACCAAGTATTATAATAATTGCCCTTTTAACATTTATAGGGTATATCATTTTAGGGTATAAAGTAAATGAAGCATTAGTATCTTTTGTAACTGTATTAGTTGTAGCATGTCCATGTGCTTTAGGTCTTGCAACACCGCTTGCGATTGTAGTTAGTGAAGGATTATGTGCGAAAAATGGTATATTAGTTAAAAGTAGTGAAATATTAGAAAATGCTTGCAAAGTAGATACAGTTATCTTTGATAAAACAGGAACACTTACCTATGGAACTTTAAAAGTATCAAAGATTTATAATTATAGTAAATATAGTGATTTAGATTTATTAAGTGAAGTATCACTAATAGAATCAAAATCAACACATCCAATTTCAAGTGCATTTAAAGATTATAATAGTAAATTAGATATAGAAGTTAAAGATTTTAAAAATATTCCTGGTATAGGATTAAAAGCTATAGTAAACAATAAAAAAATATATATAGGAAATAGTAAATTAATAAAAGAATTAAATATAAATAATACACATGTAAGTGATGAAGATGATTTAACTAAACTTGGTAATAGTATAGTCTACATTATAGAAGATAAAGATATAATAGGTCTTGTAGGTGTAAAAGATATAGTAAGAAATAGTGCGAAAGATACGATTAAAGAATTAAAAAAAATGAATAAAAATGTTATAATGCTTACTGGGGATAATAAGAATACAGCTAAAATAATAGCTCGTAGTATAGGAATAGATAATGTAATTTCTGAAGTATATCCTAGTGATAAAGTAGATGTAATAAAAAAATTAATTAAAGAAAATAAAAAAGTTATGATGGTAGGGGATGGAATTAATGATGCACCAAGCCTAGTTACTGCAACTATAGGTGTAAGTGTTAATGGTGGAACTGATATAGCTATAGATTCAGCAGATGTAATACTTATGAATGATGATTTAAAAAATGTTACTGATTTAATATCTATAAGTAATATGACATTAAGAAATATAAAACAAAATTTGTTTTGGGCATTTTTCTATAATGCTTGTATGATACCTATAGCTATCGGACTTTTAAAACCATTTAACATTAGTATGAATCCTATGTTTGGTGGGCTTGCCATGATGATTAGTAGTTTAACAGTTGTATTTAATGCTTTAAGATTAAAAAAATGGAGGAGAAAATAAAATGAAAAAAATAATTAAAATAAACGGAATGTCTTGTGAACATTGTAAAAAAAGAGTAGAAAATAAATTATCAGAATTAGAAGGTATATTAAATGTAAATGTAGATTTAGATAGTAAAATAGCTACATTAGAAATAGAAAAAAATATAGATAATACATTATTAAAAGATGTAGTAGAAGATTTAGGATACGAAGTAGAATATATAAAATAGTATTGGAGGTAAAAATGAAACCTTTAGAAGAAGTAGAAAGAAGCATAATAAAAAAATATAGAAAAGATATATGGAGTAAATTTGTAAAAGCTGTACAAGAATATGAACTAATAAAAGAAAACGATAAAATAATGGTTTGCATAAGTGGTGGTAAGGATTCATTTTTACTTGCTAAATGTGTACAAGAATTACAAAGACATGGCAAATTTAAATTCGATGTAAAGTATGTAGTAATGAACCCAGGTTATAGCGATTACAACAAAAACTGTATATTAGAAAATGCAAAGAATTTAAATTTAGAAATAGAAATGTTTGAAAGTGATATATTTAATGTAGTAACAACAGTAGATTTTAAAAGCCCATGTTATTTATGCGCTAGAATGAGAAGAGGATATCTATATAGTAAAGCACAACAGTTAGGGTGCAACAAAATAGCTTTAGGTCATCATTTTGATGATGTAATAGAAACAACATTACTTTCTATGTTTTATGGTTCTGAGATAAAGACCATGATGCCCAAATTAAAAAGCGAAAATTTTGAAGGCTTAGAATTAATAAGACCACTTTACTTAGTTAAAGAAGAATCAATAATATCTTGGATGCATTCAAATGAAATAAAATTTATAAATTGTGCATGTAAATTTACAGAAAGATGTAATTCTAATAATGAAGATATAAGTAAAAGAAAAGAGATAAAGCAATTAATTAAAAATTTAAAAAGCACAAATAAGAATGTTGATCATAATATATTTAAAAGTATAGATAACATAAATTTAAACTGTGTTTTAGGATATAGTAAAGATGGTAAAAAATACTCATTTTTAGATGATTATAAGAAAAAATAAAAGTTTTGTTGACAAAAATAATTTTATAGTGTATATAATATTTAATAGATAAAAGGAGATGGATTATGCCTAAGAACTTAGTTATTGTAGAGTCCCCTAGTAAGACAAAACCAATAGAAAAATATTTGGGTAGTGATTATAAAGTATTATCTAGTAAAGGACATGTAAGAGATTTATCAACAAAAGGGAAATATGGCCTTGGTGTAGATATAGAAAATGATTTCAAACCTGATTATGTAACTATGAAAGGTAAAAAATCAGTAATAGATGAGTTAAAAAAAGAATCTAAAAAAGTAGATCATGTATTTCTCGCAACCGACCCAGACCGTGAAGGAGAGGCAATTTCATGGCACTTACAGAAAGTATTAAATCTTAATGATAAAGATTATGATAGAGTAGTTTTTAATGAAATAACAAAAAATGCTGTTGTTGAAGCTTTTAAACATTCTAGAAAAATAGATCAAAACTTAGTTAACAGTCAAGAGACAAGAAGAATACTAGATAGAATTATAGGTTTTAGATTAAGTAGATTAATTCAGTCTAAAACAGATGGTTCAAGTGCGGGAAGAGTACAGAGTGTTGCTTTAAAATTAATAGTAGATAGAGAAAGAGAAATAGAGGCTTTTGTTAAAGAAGAATACTGGAGTATAGAGGCTATATTTCCAGAATTTAGTGCAGAGTTATTTAATTATAATCATAAAGACTTTGAAATTCATAACGAGATAGAAGCAAATGAAGTATTAAATAACTTAAGTAATACATTTAAAATAGAAAGTGTAGATAAAAAGAACAAACAAAAGCAATCAAAACCACCATATACGACTAGTACTATGCAACAAGATGCATCAAATAAGTTGGGATTTAATTCAAAAAAGACTATGCAAATAGCTCAAAAATTATATGAAGGAATTGAACTTGAAAACGATACAGTAGGTTTAATTTCATATATGCGTACAGATTCAATTAGATTATCTCAAGATTTTGTAGGTCAAGTATATAAATATATTGAAGCTAAATATGGAAAAGAATATATAGGTAGTGTAAAAGTATCTAAAAAAACAGAAAACGTACAAGATGCACATGAGGCAATAAGACCGACAAGTATCGATAGAACACCTGAATCAGTAAAACCATTCTTAACTAGTGATGAATATAAATTATATAGAATGATTTATTATAGGGCACTTGCATCCCTTATGAAGAGTGCGACAACTATAAATACAACAGTAATTTTAGATAATAATAATTACCAATTTAAAGCAACTGGTCAAGTAATAGATTTTGATGGTTATTTAAAAGTATATAAAGATTATGAAGATACTAAAGATACAATTTTACCACCACTTGATACGTATAAATCTGAAGTATTAGTATCAAAAGAAATAAATAAAGAACAACATTTTACAAATCCACCTTCTAGATATACAGAAGCAAAATTAATAAAAGAGATGGAAGAACTTGGAATAGGTAGACCTAGTACATATGCAACTACTATGGACATAATTAAAAAAAGAGGTTATGCAGATATAATAGATAAAAAATTTGTACCTACTGAAACTGGATTTGAAATAACTGATAAGCTTCAAGAGTTCTTTAGTCATTTAATAAATGTAGAATATACAGCTAATATGGAAACAGATTTAGATAAAATAGCTGAAGGAAATCAAGACTATGTAAAAGTTTTAAAAGATTTTTATCAAGATTTTGAACCAAGTGTTCAAAATGCTTTTAGTGCGATGCCTAAAAAAGAAGCTGAAAAAACAGGAGAAGATTGTCCAGAATGTGGAAGTCCTCTAGTAATAAGAAAAGGTAAATATGGGGAATTTGTCGCTTGTAGTAACTATCCAAAATGTAAATATATAAAGACAAGTGAAAGAGTAGTTTTAGAAGTATGTGATTGTCCAAATTGTGATGGAAAAATAATAGAAAAGAAAAGTAAAAAAGGTAAAATTTTCTATGGATGTAATAACTATCCAAAATGTAAAGAAGCATATTGGGATAAACCAACAGGAGAAAAATGTCCAAAGTGTTCTAGTATGTTAACGATTAAAAAAAATAAAATAAAATGTAGTAAATGTGACTATGAAAAATAATAATGTGATTTTGTGAAAATATCATAATTTCATTTAAAGAAAAGTATAGGTAAAATGAGATAACCTATATTTTTAATAAGATGTTTTTTAATTGAGAATTAAATTTCTAAAAGATGAAATTAGGAGGGATAATTATGGATGGTAGAGAGAATATTAAAATAAGAAAGACTAAAGTTGATGTTAAGGGAAAAATCATAGAATTTGATGAATATTATATGATTGATCCTAAAACAGGAGAAGAAGTGTTTGATAGAAATATTGAAATAGAAAACGATACTAGATTATATGATATTTATAAAAAGCAAATGAATTTGTTAACTTCTTCAGAAATTAAAAATATAAGAAAAAAATACGACATGAATCAAAAGGAATTTGCTCTAGCAATCGGTGTTGGTGAAATTACAGTACATCGATTTGAAAATGGTTCTATACAAACTGAATCTGTTGATTCAATTATAAGACTTAGTGAAGATCCTGACATAATGTATAATTTATTAATTAAAAATCAAGCAAATCTATCTGATAGTGATTTTAATAGTTTTCTAACAAAAGTTAGTATATTAAAAATGTGAAACAAAATTAAATAAAAATGTTATATTGAAATATAAGTACTATAAGCTTATTATCAGTAAAACATAGACTGCGAAAATAACGATTTTACATTTTTTAAAAAATATGTTACAATATAACACGTCTTCAAAAAAAAGGACGTGAATTAAAAAATGAAGAAAATTATAGAAGACCCGAAAAAGTGTCTTACAGCTACGATTTCATTAATATTAATGAGTGAGATTTTACTTAAGTCAGAAAATATGGTAATTCAATTCTTTGGAATATGTTTATTACCATTTATAATAGGGTTTGGACTTTTACTTATGATGAATGATAAGAAAAGTGCACAATAAAAACTACGTTAAGTAGTTTTTATTTGTATAATTCTTCTTTTAAATTTTCTAAATTTTCATTCATAAGAGTGATGTAATTAGTTTTATTAGTATCTATATTATATAGATTAGTCATAGTATAAAGTTCTAGAGTTCCTACATCAGATTCTCCAATTACATCTTTTATAGTTTTACTTACCTCTTCTCCATATTTAATATATATATGAGTTACAACATTATTACTTATATTCTTTTTCGCATCTGAAATATCTTTAGTAGTTACAGTATCTGGATCAAGAGATATAACATTTATCCCATATTTTTTTAAATATGAAAATGCATTATCACTTACAATTATTACATTGTTTGAAGCATTTTTTACTGCTGAATAATATTTACCATCTATATTAGTTAATTCTATTTTTAAATCATCATATTTATCATTAATTTCATTTACAAGATAAGAACTATTTATATATTCATTAAATCCTTTTTTAATATTATTCGCAATAGTAAGCAACTTATTAGGATCTAACCATAACTCTTCAATAGAATTTTCATAATACATATTAGATGTTACATCTATAATTTTTAAATCTTTATTATTTTGAGTCATGTATTTTACATATTCTTTTTCTTTAGAAAGACCATTAAATATAAACATATCACTATCACTATATCCATTAAGTAAAACATCTGTAACTTCAAATCCAATTGCTTCTGAATCAGTAGGATAAATACTATTTATAGTACTATGATTACCATATAAAGTACTTACGATATACTGTATTGGGTAAACTGATGTAGATATTGTTATATCTTCCATAGATCTATCTTCAAAACACCCTGTAAGGCACAAAACAAAAAACATGCCTATTAATAACTTTAATTTTTTCATAACATTCTCCTTTTTTATCTTTTTATTACAGGATCATAACCACCTTTAGATAGTGGATTACATTTAATAATCCTTTTTATAGTTAATATAGATCCCTTTATACAACCATATTCGTTAATTGCTTCTATACCATAGTTTGAACATGTTGGTATAAATTTACAATTTTCATGTGATTTAAAAGGTAACATTTGGTAGACTCTAATTAGTCCGATTAGGATGTATTTCATATTAACACCAAAATAATTATACTAAAAAACATATAAAAAGTAAAATTATATTTTATATTTTAAATAATTTTGATATAATAAGATAGGTGATGTGTATGGAACTTTTAACCAAATTAGGAATACCTTACAAAGATGAAAAACTATATATAACAGCTTTAACACATACTAGTTTCGCAAATGAAAATAAAGTTGATAGTTATGAAAGGTTAGAATACCTAGGAGATGCTGTATTAGAATTAATAATAAGTGAATATTTATATAAAAATACAGAGTATGGGGAAGGTAAGATGACTAAAGTAAGAAGTAATTATGTATGTGAAAATGCTAATTATGAATACTCAACAAGACTAGGGTTAAATGAATACCTACGTTTAGGGCATGGAGAGATGGAAAGAGGAGGAAAATATAATAAAACAATAGTAGCTGATATTTTTGAATCTTTTATGGGAGCTATGTATTTAGATTTAGGATTTGAACAAGTAAAAAGCTTTGTATATAAAAATATTATTCCATTAATAGAAAGTAGGAGTGTAGATTTCTTTGATGATTATAAATCAATATTACAAGAATTAGTACAAACAGATAAAAAAAGCATTTCATATATCGTAGTAGATGAACAGGGCCCTGCTCATGATAAAACATTTACAGTAGAAGTAAAAATAGATAATATAGTATATGGAATAGGTACTGCTCACAGCAAGAAAGAAGCAGAACAAATAGCGGCTAGGGATGCACTTACTAAAGCTCAAGATGGTATCAATCTATGATAGAAGAAGTATTTAATGAAATAAAAGAAGAAGCAAGAAGAAGCTACATAAAAATAATAGATGAAGAAGAAATACTTGTTAGAGTAGGATTTAACATAGTAGAAGATAATATAAGAGATGATATACCTAATTTTTATATAAGAAATAAAGATGAATTTTATAAACTTTTAAATGAATATATAATATGTTCTACTAAATTTTATAATTTAGATATAACAAAAAATAATGTAAAGATTTTATTAACATTTCTTTTTTCTAATATAACAGTAGGAGAAATGAGTTCATTAGAAGACTATGTAAAAAAATATATAAATTTTATTAATGATGATACTTTAACTAATAAATCTGGAATTAAAGATACATCTATTGGACTATTAAATTATAATGTATTAAAGCAATCATTTAGACAAGAAACACCATACTATTTTAATTCTTATTTTAAAGAAGGTACTTCTTTATACTACCTTCCTAGAATTAGTTTTGGAATTAGTGATGGAGTATGTTTTATATATGCAATACAAAATAAAGATAGTAAATATAATATAGATCCAAAATATAATTTAAAAGTAAAAAATGCATTTAATACTATAAATAGTAGTATAAATAAATATAGAAATGTAACTCCTTCATTTATAATTACATTAACACTATTCTTATCATTTCTAAAAGAAAACAATATATCAAAAATAAAAGTAGAAAGTCCACTACCTATTAGAATGATGAATAGAGAATTAGTTACTAATTATAAAATAAAGCTTAGGACTATGCAAGCACAAATAAAACCTGAAGACTTAAATATATTTATTAAAGAGTTACAAGATAAAAAATTAACAAATGATTATAATTCTACAGTAAAATTTATAAATTGTTTTAATAGATTAAAAATTCATTTCGACAGCATTTTTCTATCCAAATGTGATATAGATGATGGTATAATATTAAGTGTTATAGATTTACAGACGAAAAATGCTTTACTAAAACAAATTGTAGAAAGCAAAAATATTTATAATATAGATAAGGAGAGATATAATGGGAAGATTTCCTAACATAGCTGCAGCAAAAGCAAAGACAGGAGCAGCAAAAGGTAAATTATATGGTATGTATGCAAAAGAGATATACCAAACAGCAAAAAATGGAGGGGCTAATCCAGAAGGCAATCCTAGTTTAAAGAGATTAATTGAAAAAGCTAAAAAAGAACAGGTACCAAGTGATGTAATTAAAAGAGCTATTGATAAAGTAAATAGTGGTGTTGGAGAAGATTATGTAAAACTAACTTATGAGATATTTGGACCAGGTGGTTCAACACTTATGGTAGACTGTCTAACAGATAACTCTAATAGAAGTGTGAGTGCTATTAGAGCGGTTGTAAATAAGTGTCATGTAAAAATGGGTGGCATGGGAAGTGTTGCCTATATGTATGATAATTTATGTACAGTTGGATTTAGTGGAATAACAGAAGATGAAGTTATGGAAGCACTTATAGAAAACAATGTTGATTTTGTTGATATGGAAAATGAAGATGGAAATATATTAATATATGGAAAACCTGAAGATTTGTTTAAAATTAAAGAAGCAGTAACAAGTGTAAAGAATGATATAGAGTTTACAATAGATGAAATTAGTATGTTACCAAAAGAGAGAATAACTCTAGAAGGTGAAGCACTTGATGAATTTAATCGTTTATTAAATCTATTAGATGAAGTAGATGATGTACAAAATATCTATCACAATGTAGCTTTATAAAAGTATCTACACCTAACTAGTATAAATGAGTTTATACTCATTTTTGTTATATATTAATATTTTAAAAAAATTTCAAGGTTAGGTTGCGGACAACGTCTGCCGTATGTTATAATACTATAGGAGGTTAGTTATGGAGATAAGTGAAATTTTAAATATATATAACGACTTTAATAAAAGAATTATTGACTTATGGAGGTCACTTTGACCCAGATATAAAAAAAGATAGAATTATAGAATTAGAAAAAGAAATAAATAGTATAGATTTTTGGAATGATAAATCACATGCAGAAGAAGTTTTAAACGAGGTAAATATTTTAAAATCAAAACTATCTAAAGTAGAAAATTTAAAACAAAATATATCTTCTAATTTAGATATAATAAATTTAATAAAAGAGACACCTGATCTAGAGATGAAAACTCTTGTAGAAAGTGATATAAATAATATAAAAAAAGAATTAGATAGTGTAGAACTTGAACTATTACTAAGTGGTCCATATGATAAATGTGATTGTATACTAGAAATACATCCTGGTGCAGGGGGAACCGAATCATGTGATTGGGCAAGTATGCTTTATAGAATGTATACTAGATGGTGTGAAAAAAATAATAAGAAAATAGAATTACTTGATTATCAAGATGGTGATGAAGCAGGTATAAAAAGTGTATCTATAATAATACATGGATTAAATAGTTATGGTTATTTGAAAAACGAAAAAGGTGTACATAGATTAATTAGAATAAGTCCATTTGATTCAAATAAAAGAAGACATACATCATTTGCTTCAGTAGATATAACACCTTTATATAACGAAACAGAAATAGATATAGAAATAAAAGATTCAGATATAAGAATAGATACATATTGTGCATCTGGACATGGTGGACAGGGTGTAAATACAACTCCATCTGCAGTTAGAATTACTCATTTTCCAAGTAAAATTGTAGTTACATGTCAAAATGAGAGAAGTCAAATAAGAAACAAAGAGACATGTATGTCTATACTTAAAAGTAAATTATATAACCTAGAAGTAGAAAAAAGAGAAAAAGAATTAAAAAATATAAAAGGAGAAAATTCAGATATTAATTTTGGCTCACAAATTAGAACTTATACAATGTGTCCTTATACACTTGTAAAAGATCATAGAACTAATACTGAAAATCCAAATGTAGATAAAGTTTTAGATGGAGATATAACTTCATTTATATATGATAATTTAAAGATGGAAGTGGGATAATGTTGTTTTTTAAAAAGAAAGAAAATAAAGATGAAATAATAAAAAAAATATATAAAAAAGATGTATTCAAAAGATATTTCTTTCTAGTTCTTGGATGCTTTCTTCTAGCATTTGCATTTAACGTATTCTTTTCTCCTAATAACTTAGTAACAGGCGGAGTATCTGGAATTGCAATAGTAGTTAAAAATGTATTTGGTATACCTACAAAAACATTTATAGCTATTTCATATATTCTACTTATAATAATTAGTTTTCTAGTATTAGGTTATAAGACAACTAAATATTCAATTATAGGTTCAATATTATATCCAATATTTATTGCTTTAACAGAAAATATGGCAACTTATATACAATTTGATGTTGATAACATGCTTTTAATAGCTTTATTTGGAGCTATAATAAATGGTCTTGGTAGTGGACTTACATTTAAATATGGATTTTCAACAGGTGGAAGTGATATTGTATGTCAAATAATATCTAAGTATTTTAAAATATCTATAGGGAATGCGATTAAAATATTAAATACTATAATAATAATTGGATCAGGATTCTTTATTGCTAAAGAAGGCGCTATATATGCATGGGAAAATGTAATGTATGCGATTATAGTAGTATATATAGTTGGACTTCTTAATGATAAAGTATTACTTGGTGTATCTAACTCTAAATCTTTTTATGTAATAACAGATCATGAAACAGATATAAAAAAATTTTTAATTGATGAACTAGGTAGAGGAGTTACTATACTTGAGGGTAGAGGGGGATATACTGGAGATAGAAAAAAAGTTATAATGTGTGCGATACCTACTAAAGAATATTTCTTAGCTAAACAAGGTATACTTGAAATAGATAAAGATGCAATAGTACTTATAAATGATGTATATCAATCATCTGGAATAGAATAGGAGTGGTATTATGGATTTAATAAGAATTATGAATGTAAAAAAAACATATAAAACTGGAATAACAGCTATATATGATATGAATTTAAGTATTGAAAGAGGAGAATTTGTATTTATAATAGGTTCTACTGGATGTGGTAAAAGTACTTTAATAAAAATGCTTTATAGAGAAGAAAAACCTACTAGTGGTAAGATATTAGTAGGAGGACTTGATGTAGCTAAAATAAGAAATGGTAAAGTATATAAAATAAGAAGAAAAATAGGAGTTGTATTTCAAGACTATCAACTACTTCCAAACTCTACTGCATATGAAAATGTTGCATTTGCTTTAGAGGTATTAGGACTTCCTAAGTCAGAAATACATGGTAAAGTTATGAAAGTGCTTGATTTAGTTGGATTAAAAAATAAAGCTAAACAATATCCAAACCACTTATCAGGCGGAGAACAACAGAGAGTCGCTATTGCACGTGCTATTGTAAATGGACCAAAAATATTAATATGTGATGAACCAACAGGAAACTTGGATCCTAAAACTAGTATGGAAATAATGGAAGTATTAGAGGCTATAAATAAATTAGGTACAACAATAATTATGGTAACTCATGATATAGATATAGTTAAGAAAATGCAGAAGAGAACTGTATTATTAGATTCAGGAAGAATTGTTAAAGATTTTAAGGCAGGTGAATATAAAGATGAAAGCAATTAGAATATTAAATAGAAATATTCGTGACTCATTTAAAAGTGTATTTAGAAATTTCTCACTATCACTTGCTTCAATATCTTGTATAACAATAACACTTATAGTTATGGCTGTTGCAACTGTTTTATCATTTAATGTAAATAATTTTACAAAAATAATTGAAAAAAATGTAACAATAGTTGCATTCTTAGATGTAGATATAACTAAAGAAGAGATAGATGAAGTATACGATAAAATTATCGCATTAGATAACATAGAAAAAGAAAATGTAGAATTTATAGATAAAATGGATATATCTAAAGATATGATGGAATCATCAGAAAAATTTGAAGGTATTATGAAAGATTGGACTAGAGAAGATAGCCCAATACAAGATACATATCAAGTAAAAGTTACAGATATTAACTTAATAGATAAAACAGCAGATGAAATTAAACAAATAGAACATGTAGATATAGTTAAATATGGAGAAGGCATGGTAGAACAGTTAGTTTCTGTATTTGATATAATAAGAAAAGGTACTATAATTGCTGTAGTTGCTCTTATTATAGTTACTGCATTCTTAATAGCTAATACAATAAAAATAACTATTATTTCTAGAAAGAAAGAAATAGAAATAATGAGATTAGTAGGAGCAAGTAATATTAATATAAAGTTACCATTTATAGTAGAAGGGCTTATTTTAGGAGTAATAGGTTCAATAATACCTATAATTATGACAATATATGGATATACTGCTTTATATGAACATCTAGATGGTAAATTATTTTCAGAATTTATAAAATTAATTGTTCCAACACCATTTGTATACTATGTATCTTTACTTCTTATTGGAATAGGAATGATAGTAGGTATGTTTGGGAGTGCTAGAGCGGTTAAAAAATATTTAAAGATATAAGGTTCATATTAGAACCTTTTTTAGGTACTTGAAAAAATATGAAAAACATGGTAATATTAAGAAGTAATAGGAAACATAAAAAAAATATGTAACTATTAAAAGAGAAAGGAAAGAGGTAAAAGTTATGAATAGAACAAATGTTCGTACGGGGGGGGGGTCATTTAGAATTAAATAATGGCTTTACCCTAATAGAGTTATTAGCAGTAATAATTATACTAGCGATAATAGCTCTAATAGCTACACCAATAATACTAAATATAATAGAAGATACAAGAAGACAAGCAGTA
>CANROP010000019.1 GCA_947632265.1 uncultured Bacilli bacterium | reverse complement strand
TTCTAAATGACCCCCCCCCCGTACGAACATTTGTTCTATTCATAACTTTTGCCTCTTTCCTTTTTCTTTTAATAGTTACATAACTTTTTATGTTTCCTATTACTTCTTAATATTACCATGTTTTTTTACTTTTTTCAAGTACTAAAAAACTATTTATTTTTTTCTAAATAGTTTTCTATTTTTTTAAATTCACTAGTTTTTAAATCAGTTTCACTTAATTCTTCAAATAATTTTTTTTGTTTTCTATCTAATTTAGATGGAATTACTACATTTATTACTACATACATGTTTCCTTTAGAACCTGTATGTAAATCTTCTATTCCTTTTCCTTTTAATCTATGTTTATCTCCTGTACTAGCTCCCTCAGGTATAGTTAATTTAACATTTCCATATAATGTAGGTACTTCTTTTTTACATCCGAGTACTGCATCTGTAATTGTTATTGGAAGTTCTAAATATATATCGTTTCCATCTCTTTCATATAATTCATGTTCTTTTACTCTAAATTCTAAATATAAATCTCCACTAGGTCCACCATTTGAGCCACTATCTCCTTTTCCTGCTAATCTAAGTTGATTATCTGTATTAACTCCTGCTGGTATTTTAACTTCAATTTCTTTATTTACTTTAACTTTACCTGTACCTCTACATGTTGAACAAGTAGATTCATATACTTTACCTTTTCCTCCACAGTTAGAACATGTTGTTCTAGTCATAAAAGTTCCAAATAAAGTTCTTTGTTCTGATGTAACAGTACCAGATCCATGGCATGTAGGACAGTTTTTTTCTCCCTTTCCACCTTTTCCTCCACAAGAAGTACATTCATCATATACATCTAGTCTTATAGTTTTTTTACATCCGAATACTGCTTCTTCAAATGTTAAATCCATTCTCATTAATTTGTCTGAACCACGGTGTTTCGTACTTGAAGTTCTACCTCCACCAAAACTAGAAAATCCAGAAAATCCTCCAAAAGATGAACCAAATAAATCACTAAATATATCACTAAAATCAAAGTCTGAAAAATCAAATCCTGCTCCACCATTCATCTGATCAAATGCAGCATGACCATATTTATCGTATTGACTTCTCTTTTCTGGATCACTTAAAACTGCATAAGCTTCTTGTGCCTCTTTAAATTTTTCAGCAGCATCTGGTTCTTTAGAAACATCTGGGTGATATTTCTTGGCTAAACGTCTAAATGCACTTTTTATCTCTTTATCATCTGCATTTTTATCTACGCCAAGAACCTCATAATAATCTCTTTTATTCATACAACATCACTCCTAATTTGTTAAGTTTTTTAATTCCTCTAGTTTTTCTTTAAACATTGAAAGTGCTTCCTCTATAGGTTTAGGTGAAGTCATATCAACTCCTACTTTCTTTAGTATTTCAAGTGGATAATCATTTCCTCCACTACTTAAAAATTCTAAATAGTTATCTCTAGTAGTTTTATCACCATCAATTATACGGCTAGCTATAGAAAGTGCAGAAGATAATCCTGTTGCATACTTATACACATAAAATGGTGTATAAAAATGTGGTATTCTAGACCATTCATATCTAATTAAATCATCACTTACTACATTATCTCCATAATATAATTTATTTAATTCATAGTATGTATTTGATATTTCTTCCTCTGTTAAAGGTATTCCTTTTTGTTCTTTTTCATGCATAATGCTTTCAAATTCTGCAAACATAGTTTGTCTATATATAGTAGTTCTAACACTATCTAAAAAATCTGTTAAGTAATATATTTTTTCTTCTTTAGTATTAGAATGTTTATACATATAATCATTTATTAATACTTCATTTACTGTAGATGCAATTTCAGCTAGAAATATTGGATAGTTAGAATCAATATAACTTTGATTCTTTGAATAATATGAATGCATAGAATGACCTAATTCATGTCCTAGTGTACTAACTGCATCTAAAGTATCATTATAGTTTAAAAGAAGATATGGACAGGAATCATAACATCCCCAAGAATAAGCTCCTGATTTCTTACCATTATTTGGATATATATCTATCCATTTTTCATCAAATGCTTTCTTTAAATCATTTAGATATTTATCTCCTAATGGTTTTAGTGCTTCAAATAATATTTTTTTACCTTCTTCAAATGGTATTTTATCTTGTTTTATAGATACTAAATCTACATATATATCATACATATGAAGTTCATCTAGTCCTAAAATTTTCTTTCTAATACCCATATATTCATACATAAGATCCATGTGCTTATGTATAGTATCTATCAAGTTTTTGTAAACTTTTACATCTATATTATCATCAAATAAATATCTTTCTAAAGTAGATTCATATTTTTTAACATTTGTTACAAAAGAAGATTCTTTAATCTCTCCAACATAAGTTGATGCAAGAGTATTTTTTAAAGATTCATAATATTTGTACATGGCATTAAATGCACGTATTCTAACATCTCTATTTTTACTTTTCATATAAACTCCATAATTACTTGATGTTAGTTCTTTTTCTTTTCCATCTTCATCTATTATAGTTCCAAGATTTATATCGGCATTATTAATGTTATTAAATATTTCACTACAATTTCCAAATGCATTTAAAGCTTTTACAAATACATCTTCTTCACTACTTGATAATGTATGTGGTTTAAATCTATATATGTTTTCTAAATAAAATTTATATTCGTTTAATTTACTATTTTCTTTTATATATTCTAATACTTTATCATAATCAGTTTCCATCATTTCTGGCTCTATAAAAGAATATTTTTCACTTAATGATTCGTTTAATTTTTCTATTTTCATTTTGAGTGCTTTACTTTTATTGTTTTTAGTATCAACATCAAAACTCATTTTAGCATATATATATAATTTTTCTATTAATCTAGTTTGATCTTCTGTTAGTTTTAAAAATTCATATAAAGTATCGGAACTATCCATTATATGTGATTTATATTTTAATATATCGTTAGTTTCTTCATTAACATGTTTTATATCTTCTTCTATTTCTTTATCACTTTTATACATACGACTTAAATCCCATTTATATTCATTAGGTACTTCTTCTCTTGTTTTATATTCCATATTTTCTCCTTTATATTCAAGAAGTTCTAGATAACTAGAACTTCATTTTATTTTTCTTCGTAATCTGCATCCATTACATCGTCATTATTTGATTTTTTATCTTCAGTAGTTGTCTCATTATCTGTTTGATTTGCTTGATTTTCTTTTGCAGCTTCTTCATAAACTTTAGTAGCAAGTGCCATTGCTGACTCATTTAATTTTTCTGTTTTTGCTTTTATATCTTCTACATCATCTTTTTCTAATGCTTCTTTTAAATCTTTAATTTGTTCTTCTGCTTTTTCTTTATCTTTAGAATCAACTTTATCTCCTAAATCTTTAATAGCTTTTTCAGTAGCAAATATCATTTGTTCTGCTTCGTTTCTAGCATCTGCTTCATTCTTACGTTTTTCATCTGCTTCACGATTAGCTTCTGCTTCTTTTACCATCTTATCAATTTCTTCATCACTTAAATTTGTTGATGATGTAATTGTTATAGATTGTTCTTTTTTAGTTCCAAGATCTTTTGCTTTTACATTAACTATACCATTTGCATCTATATCAAAAGTAACTTCAATTTGAGGTACTCCACGAGGTGCAGGTGGGATATTTGTAAGTTGGAAATTACCAAGTGTCTTATTATCGGCAGCCATTTGTCTTTCACCTTGTAATATATGAATATCTACTGCTGGTTGATTATCTGCTGCAGTTGAGAATACTTGTGATTTACTTGTTGGAATTGTTGTATTTCTTGGAATTAATACTGTACAAATTCCACCTAGAGTTTCTATTCCAAGTGAAAGTGGTGTAACATCAAGTAATACTATGTCATTAACCTCACCTGTAAGTACTCCACCTTGAATTGCAGCTCCCATAGCTACTACTTCATCTGGATTAACCTCTTTAGATGGTTCTTTTCCAAGTTCTTTCTTAACTAATTCTTGTACACATGGTATACGAGTAGATCCACCTACTAATATTACTTTATCTATATCTTTTGCAGTTAATTTAGCATCTTTTAATGCTTTTCTAACTGGTTCAAGTGTTGAATCTACTAAATCACTAATTAAACTTTCAAATTTAGCACGTGTTAATGTAGTTTCATAGTTTAAATCTGCTGTAATAAATGGTAATGAAATTTCAGTTGAAGTAACATTTGATAATGTCTTCTTAGCTTTTTCTGCTTCTTCTTTAATTCTTTGAATTGCCATTTTATTATCGCTTAAATCTACACCGTGTTCGCTCTTTATATCATCAACTATAAAGTCTATAATTCTTTGGTCGAAATCATCTCCACCTAGTCTATTATTTCCACTAGTTGATTTAACTTCAAATACACCATCACCTAATTCTAGTATAGATACATCGAATGTACCACCACCAAGGTCATATACTAAAATTGTTTGTGCTTCTTCTTGTTTATCAAGTCCATAAGCAAGTGCAGCAGCTGTTGGTTCATTTATAATTCTTTCTACATTAAGTCCTGCAATCTTACCAGCATTTTTTGTAGCTTGTCTTTGTGCATCGTTAAAATATGCTGGAACTGTTATAACTGCATTTGTTACTTTTTCACCTAAGTATGCTTCTGCTGTTTTCTTTAAATCTCCTAAAATCATAGCACTTATCTCTTCTGGAGTATATTCTTTTCCGTTAGCTTTTACCTTTTTATCTGTTCCCATCAATCTTTTAATTGAACTAATTGTATCTGGATTTGTTACAGATTGATGTTTAGCAGTTTTACCTACTAATATATCTCCTTTTTTGAAGGCTACAACTGAGGGAGTAGTTCTATCTCCATCAGCATTTACTATTACTTTAGCTTCTCCACCTTCATATACACATACACAACTATTTGTTGTACCTAAGTCAATACCTATTGTTTTAGCCATATTTATCAAATCCTTTCCTATTCACTAACCTTAACCATAGCAGGTCTTATGACTTTATCTTTATAAATATATCCCTTTTGTAGTACTTCAAGTACCATTCCAGGAGTAACCCCTTCTCTTTTTTCTACCATAATAGCATTGTGATATACAGGGTCAAATGGTTTATTAGATCCATCTATTGCCTTAACTTCAAAGTTCCCCATAACATTTTGCATATTACAATAAATCATTTTAAATGCTTCTAAAAATTTAGATACTTCATCTTCCAAGTTGTCATCATCAAGTTTTATAGCTCTTTCAAAATTATCTAGAATTGGAAGTATTTGTTTTATTAAATCTTCATTACAAAATTTAAGCATTCTAGCAATTTCTTCATCTTTTCTTTTTCTATAGTTTATTAAATCTGCTTTAGCTACTAATACTTCATCTTGCATTTTTTTATTTTCTTCTTTTAATTTGTTTATTTCTTCTTTTAATTTATTCTTTTCTTTTTTATGTTCTTTTTTATTTATCTCATCATGAGTACATTTTTTAGAACAACACTCTTTATCATCGCTAGAACAATTATGTTCACATTCTTCCATAATTACCTTCTTTCTATTTTTCATCTATGTTTTCTTTTATGTAGTTCAGAAGTGTAATTACTCTTTCATAATCCATTCTTTTTGGCCCAACTAAAGCAATTGTTCCTTCTTCACCATTTATCATATATTTTGTTTTTATAATAGTTACATCATCGTCAAAATTATTTTCACTACCTATATAAATATTAATTCCATTATCTTCTTCTTTAATGCTTTCTACTATATCTTTATCCTCAAATTTACTTATAATCTCTCTTATCTTATCAGCATTATTAAACTCTGGTTGCATAAGTATATTTTTTGTACCACTAACTTTTATACTTTCACTAGCAAAGTCATTAAATGCATTATAAAATGCATTATATAATACTTCGTGTTGACGTACATACTTAGCAATTATTGGTTTTACTTGATACTCTAATACTTCACTTACAGAATCTATACTAGTTCCAACAATAAGTTTATTTATTAAATCAACAGTTTTCTTTATCTCATCAGGATCTACATTATCTGAAATATATATAGATTTATGTTCAACATGTCCTTTATCAGTTACAACTATTGCGACTAAGTTATTTGAATCTATTGGAATAACCTCTACCTTTTGAACTAAATTTTCACTTGAATGTTTTCCTAAAACTATTGTAGTATAATGAGTTAATTCTGATATTATCTCCATACTTTTTAATATTATATCATTTACTACAAGGGATTTATTGTCGACTATGGTCTGTAATTTAAGCATATCTTCTCCACTTAACTTTTGTGGCTCCATTATGTTATCTACATAATATCTATAACCTTTTTCACTAGGCACCCTACCCGATGATATATGAGTTTTTTCAAGCAATCCAATCTCTTCTAGATAGTTCATTTCTGCTCTAATTGTCGCACTAGAACACATAAGTGCATTACATAATGTTTTTGAACTTACAGGTCTTGCATTTTTTATGTAATCTTCAACTATCAATTTAAGTATTTTCTCTTGACGGTTACTAATCAATTTATCACCATCCTCTTATATTATATATTTTTTTAACAATAATATAACATTTTTTAGCACTGCTTATCCATGAGTGCTGATATAAGTATATCACTCTATTTTAGCACTGTCAATAGTTGTGTGCTAAAAAATTAAAAAAATTTGCATAAATATAATTTTTGTGTTATTATGTATACGGATGAAGAAATCTTCATACAATAAAAAAGAGGAACATTCAAATTGTCATGTGAATGTCGCCTCGTTTCCGATTTGACACTCTTAACGAGTGTCTATTTTTTTATTGATAATACCAGTAAGGTAGAAAGCAATAAAATTATAGAAATAAGTTTTAATACTTTTATTATAAAAGTCTTAATCTTCATATTTATCTACCTCCTCTCTTTTTGATGGAGGCGACACTCTACTTTAAATGTTCCTTGACTAATTATACAACATTATTTGTTACATAATCAATACTTTTTCATGATTTTATATATTTTATTATATTCATTCTATTTTGATATTGTTAAATAAAAATTTGCATAAATATAATTTTTGTGTTATTATGTATATGGATGAAGAAATCTTCATACAATAAAAAAGAGGAACATTCAAATTATTTTGTGAATGTCGCCTCTAAGAATTTGGATTTGACACTCTTAACGAGTGTCTATTTTTTTATTGATAATACCAGTAGTAATAAAATTATAGAGATGAGTTTTAATACTTTTATTATAAAAGTATAAGTTTAATATTTATCTACTTGGTACCATGAGTGTAATGTTTAATTCATTAAATATTACACTCTATTTTAAATATTCCTAAATTACTTATTACATAATCAATATTTATCAACTATTTTATATACTTTCTAGGTACTCTTTTTGATATATCACAAATTAGTTCATATGGAATAGTATTTAAATATTTACTATGTTCTTTTATATGATTTATATCTTTATATATATAAACTTTATCATGTAATTTTACATGATTATCTATTTTTACCATTAACATATCCATACAAATATTTCCTACTATCTCATATCTTTTATTATTTATATATACATAAGAACCTGTTAAATGTCTATTTATTCCATCAGCATAACCAATAGATACTATACCTATTTTTTCTTCTTTTTTTGCCTCATATAAACCATTATATCCTACAGTTTCTCCTATTTCTAAAGATTTTATCTCTATTACTTCACTAACAAGATCTATTGTACTTTTTAAATTTAAATTACTATCATTAAGTCCATACATAATTATTCCAAGTCTACAAGCATTACAAAATTCTATCTTAGGATAATTTACTAAAGTATCACTTTGTGCGATATGAACCATATCTATTTTAGATAAATCTATATCTTTTGTAATGTCTTTAAACTTTTCTATTTGTGCTTTAAATTTAATAGGATTACTTGCATCATAAATATGTGTATAAATTCCTTTTAATTTTAAATTACTATTATTTATTAGATTTATCATATCATTAAATTCTTTATGATCTTTAACACCTAATCTATTCATACCTGTATCTATTTTAATTTGAACATTTAATTTATAATCTTTTATTTTATTTAAATAATCTAAATTAGTAACAGTAACATCTATGTTATTTTTCTCACATATATTCATATATTTTAAATCTATTATCCCTAAACAAAGTATTGGAATATCAAACTTTTTTCTAATAATTATTGCTTCATCTAAAGAAGAGATAGCAAGATAATTACATCCACCATCTATTATAGATTTAATTACTCTATTACCATTATGTCCATATGAATCAGCTTTAACTACACCTATGTAATATTTGTAAGGCTTAAAATTATTTATTATAGTACATACATTATATTTAATATTATCTAGATAAACATTTGAATATGTATTTCTATACATAACACCACCTATATAATTATATAGCAATTCTTCTAAATTTATCAAATTTTGTTGAAAATAATAATTTAACTATGATAAAATTAAATTATAAAATAACATATATATTTATACATAATTTTAATATAATTAATTAGACTAAATTATATAAATGATGCTTATTTGAGGTGGAGTATGAAAAGAAAAAGTATTTTTATAATTATATTATTAGTAGTAATCCTTATAATAGGATTTATTTCAGTTAAAATATATGACATATATAGAATTAAAAATGCTAAAATTGAAATTGTATTATCTGATGATTTAACTTTAGAATTTTTAACGGAGAAAAAAGTATCAGATTTTATCAAATCTATAAATGGTACTATTATTGATGATTATGAAATTGACTCTACTGTTGTAGGTACTAAAAAAATAGAGTTTAAATTTATAAATGATGATAATATAAAACTTAATTATTCATTTGATATTGAAATAGTTGATAAAACTCCTCCGTTAATTTGGTTAAGTGGTACTTATAGTGTAAGTAAAGGAAGTTCTATTAAACTAGAAGATAAAATATTATGCGGAGATAACTATGATAATACGCCAAACTGTTATATCGAAGGAGAATATGATTTAAATAAAGTTGGAAAATATCCACTTGTATTTAATGCGATAGATAGTTCAAATAATAAGTCAACTAAAAATTTTACATTAAACGTATATGATCCAAAAGAAAATCCTAATAACATAGTTTCAAGAGATAGAGTTTTATTTAGTGATGTTGTTAAAAATTATAAGACAAGTAACACAAAGATTGGGCTTGATATTTCTGCATGGCAAAATGATGTTGACTATAAAAAATTGAAGAGTTCTGGAGTTGAATTTGTAATACTTAGAATTGGTAGAACACAAGGTATTAATGGTAGTCCTTATATGGATGATAAATTTATTCAAAATATAAAAAGGGCTAATGAAGAAGGTATAGATGTTGGAATTTATTATTACTCGTTTGCTAATACAAAAGAAAAAGCTAAAGAAGAAGCTAACTGGGTTTTAGACAAAATAAAAGATTATAAGGTAACTCTTCCAATCGCATTTGATTGGGAAGAATGGTCTAATTATAATGAATATAAATTAAGTTTCTTTAATCTAACAAATACAGCTTTAGAATTTATGAATACTATAGAAGATGCTGGATATAAAAGTATGCTTTATAGTAGTAAAACTTATCTAGAAAATATGTGGTTAGAAAAAGATTATGATGTATGGCTTGCACACTATACAAATAAAACAGATTATAAAGGAGATTATATTTTTTGGCAAATGTGTAATACTGGTAAGGTCGATGGAATAAATGGAAATGTAGATATAGATATAATGTATATAAATTAGTGTTTATGTACGAAAAATAAAAATGGAAATTAACCATTTTTATTTTTTTAATATAGCATCTATAGGTTTCATTTTAGAAATTTTAAGTATTGGGATTATGCTTGATACCATTGTCACAATAAATACTGTTAAATATATGAATACAAATTGTCTAATACCTATAAGGAATGGTGTTAATATGAAATGAGATGCTGTCATAATTGTTGAATTAAGTAAATTTGTAACAATTACAAGTAATATAGAAGCAATAGTACCTGCAATTATTGATATTGCAATAGCTTCCCATATAAATATTTTAGCAACATCTAAACTTCTAGAGCCTAAAGCTCTTAATATACCAATTTCTTTTTTACGATAAGAAATGCTGTTTACTAAGAAATTAGAAATTAAGAATACTGTAAATATAAGTAGAACTAAACTAATCCAAAATGCAATTTTTTTAAGCATTTTAATAATTACTATTAATTCTGTGACATCATTACTATATGTTGTCTTAGTTGATAATTCTTCATCATAATTAAATTCATCTAATATTTTTTTAAATTCATGCTTTTCAGTAACAGGAACAAAAACACCAGTTTCATTTATTACTTTAGTTTGATATTTTCCTACTAAATCTTTTGAAAAATAATTATAATATTCATCACTAGAATTATCAAGTCCAAATATTCCTACAACAGTTAAATCTTTAAATTCAATATCAGGTTCTTTATCTTCACTAATATGTCTAGTTTTATAAAGTTTTAGTGTAACTGTTTTACCTATTATATCTAAATCTTTAACATAATTAGCAAAATATTTTTTTTCTAATTCTAAAGTACTTTTACCAGGATTTCTATCGATATAACTTTGTAAACCTTTAGAATAATCATTAAATTCTTCTAATTGTTTTACGTTTATTATAACTTCATTTTCTTTTAAACTACTTGTTTTCTTCCAAGTTTTACCATCATAGTATTCTATCTCTTTACTTAAAGCTGCTGGATTATAGTATAAAGAGGTGCGACCATCTAATTCTAAGTTATATGAATATTTTAAAGTCTCTATTTCATCTACTTGTAAATTAGATATAAAGTCTTCATCAACATATATTTTATTATATACATTTTCATATAGTTTCATGAACATACTTCTATTATTATAATCTTCTTCAGTAACATCTTTATCTGAATATTTTTTATTTTTTAATGATTCATATTTACTTAAATCATAATTTATTATACCTACTATTTTTACTTTTCCTTTATCACCAAAATAGAAAGTTTTATCACTATTTACTATTTCTTCATAAGTTTTAGGTTTAAATATATTAGAACTTTCAAACTCATTATCTTCTATTTTTTCATATACATTTATGCCTTTATATATTATTGAATCAGCAACTGCATTTGATATAACTATTTCATTTGGTTTCTCTGCCCATCTACCTATTATATCTTCACTAATTATTTTCTTAATATCATCAACTACTACTATATCAAAGCTAGTGTATATATCATATGGATATATATATTCGTTAGTTTTACCATTTAATTTAAGTGCCTCAGATATATCTAAAAAATTATATTCGCCATAAAGTTTATAAATTTTATAAGTATCTTTATTTATTTTAGAATTAATATATTTTAAATCTTCATCTTCTAATTCAAGCAACTCTTTATTATATAGGTCAATTTCATCCCCATATGGATATAAATCATATTTCTCTATTTGAACAAATTTTTCATTATTATCAGCTAGTAATTTAGCATGTGCCTTATTTATATTATAACTAGATAATGTATCAGAACAACTCAAAAATCCTAAAGTAGCAATTATAAGTAATATAGTAAAGAACAATTTTAACTTTTTATGTTTTAAACTACCTACTCCTAATTTAAAACTATCTTTAAACGGTAATTTAGATTTTATTATTTTATAAGTATTTTTAGTCTTTATATCATCTTCTTTTTTATTAGTATCATTTACTACTTTACCATCTTTTATTTCTATTATTCTATCTCCATATATATTTGCAGATTCAGTGTCATGTGAAACTATTATAACAAGTTTTTCATGGCTTATCTCTTTTAATAAATCCATTACTTGTTTTCCTGTTTTACTATCAAGGTTTCCTGTTGGTTCATCAGCAAGTATTATCTTTGGATCTTTTATTAAAGCTCGTGCGATTGCGACTCTTTGTTTTTGTCCTCCTGATAACTCATTTACTTTTCTATTTTTTAGATTTTTTAATTCCAATCTTTCAAGTAATTTATCTATTTTATCTTCATTTATCTCTTTTTGTTGAAGTTGAAGTGCGAGTACTATATTTTCATATACATCATAATCTTCTAAGATATTAAATTCTTGAAATACAAATCCTATATATGTATTACGATAAGAGTCAAAATCAGCAGCTTTAAAATCCTTACTACTCTTACCTAGTATAATCATATCTCCACTATCGTATTTATCAAGTCCACCTATAATATTTAATAGAGTTGATTTACCACTACCACTTTTACCTAATATAAAAGTCATTCCTTTTTCATCAAATTTTAAGGAAACATGATCAAGTGCGACTGTCTTACTACCCTTTTTAGATTTATAAGTTTTACTTACTTCTTTTAATTCTATCATATCATCACATCCTTGACTTAATTATATGATATTTATAACAAAAAGTATATATATATTTAGTTGCATTTATAAGATTTTTGGTTGCTAATGTAAAGAAAAATAACTATTTCTAGTTATTTTTGAATCATATTTAATAAATTTATTTTAAACATATCTTTATCTGCATGTTCTTTTGATACCATAACACCTTTATAAGTTACTAATTCTGAAGCATGACCTTCACTTAGTATATCAATAGGTTCAAACTTATCTAACATAACAATCTTTTCTTTATGATAAACTACATAATATAATTTAATATCACCATGTACTTTTGAAAACATAGCATCCGTAGGTAATTTTAGTTCATAAGTAGTAGTATCATTAGTTTTATCGGTCATTATTACTTTTCCTAAGAAATTTCCTTCTTTTAAAGCAGGGTAATATTCAAAGTATAATTTTTTGTATGCTAACATATTATACTTCTTTATTGACCTTTCAAGTTTTCTAAATTCATTTTCGTTAACGTAATCAAATATATATGTCTCTTTCATTTAACTTACCTACTTTCTCTATCTTACATATAAATATTATCACACACAACCTTGTTTGTCAAACGAAAAAAGTGCATTAAGCACTTTTTTATACTTCTTTTACATTTCCTGTTAACACATAACCTTTATTTAATAAATCTTTATCTTCTTTACTATAACTCCATTTATAATCTACTTTAGCAGGAGTTGTTGTACAAGTTTTTGATCTATAGTAAGTTACATTTGCATATTGTGGAATCTTTTTATCTTCATAAACTGGTACATCTACTGTTTCACTTTTTTCAACTGTTCTATAATCATAAACTGGTACAGTTTGTTCTTCAAATACATCTACATTTTTATATACTGGAACTTTTACTTCTTTATCTACTACATCATATACAGTTTCTACAGTATAAATTTCCCAAGTATATATTGTTTCATTTTCACAATAAGAACAAGATGTAGGTTTATCAGTACTAATTACTTTATAATGTTTAGTTGAAGTATTTTGTGGAACTTTTGTTCCAGAACCAATACCATCATATTTTTCAACTGTTCCAACAGCTACTTTTTCAGTTACTGTTTTAGTTGTAGTTCCAACTTGAACTTGTTTAGTACCTACTTGAACTAATTTAGTTGTATAACCACTTACATATCTCTCTGTTACTTTCTTAGGTACAGTTACTTTTCTAGTACCTGTTTGTTCTTGAACTGTCTTATATCCTGTTAATTCTTGAACTGTTTTTGTTTCAACTTTTACTGAATCTGTTCCATTTACTGCATTTTTACTCCAATCTGACCATGCTGTACAAGTAGTACTTGCTTTAGTTTCAAGTTTATATTCATACAAATATTTTTTTGTTGGAGTATCAGGCTTATCTGGTTTATCTGGTTTATCTGGTTTATCAGGTTGGTCTGGTTTATCAGGCTTATCTGGTTTATCAGGTTGGTCTGGTTTATCAGGTTTGTCTGGCTTATCAGGCTTATCAGGTTTATCTGGTTTGTCAGGTTTATCTGGCTTATCAGGTTTATCAGGCTTATCTGGTTCATCAGGATCATCTGGTGTTGGTTTTACTGGCTTATCAGTTGGCTTCTTTTGCTCACATATTCCATCACTACAATAAGAATAACATCCTAAATAAACAATTATATAATCTTCTGTAGAACCACAACTTAGATTAACTTTTAATCTATACTCATTTTCATATTTAGTCATTTCAACATATGATCTTTCAACATCACAAGCATTGCCATCTATATCTTGCATTTTTAAAACTAAATGTAAATCATACATCTCTTGTAAAGTTAATTTTTTAGACTCACCTATTTTTTGAGGCATTCTTTCATTAGTGAAATAACCTATAGCTGCATCTTTCATTCTAGTAATATTGTTAGCAAACACTTCACCATACAAGAACTCTATTCTGTTGATATCATAAGTTCCTGTTTGTGTTTTATCTGTAACTTGAGTTTTTGTTGGGAATAACCACAACATTAAAAACGTAAATAAAAGTACTACCAAAACGGTTAAGAAAAAACTTTTAAATGAAAATGTTTCTTTTCTTTCTTCGTACATAAAAATCCCCCTTCGTTTTTAATGCCCTATATATTAGCACGTTTATTTTTGTTTGTCAAGTTTTATCGAACTTTATTTCAAAATGTATGAATAATTAGTAAAAATGTCTCTGTTTTTGGTAACAAATAATTAGTGAAAATGTCTCTACACATATTTTTTATTGACAATAGGCAATTATGTGATAGGCTTCTTAGCCAAAGGCTTATTTTATCAGCTCTTGGCAAGCCGAAAACATCACATAATTGAGTCCCTGTTGTCAATAAAATGGACTAGTAAGCCAGGACATTTTTACTAATTATTCGCTTTTAAATAGGGACATTTTCAAAAATTATTCACAGTTTTATCGAACTTTATTTCAAAATGTTTTTTATCGAACTTTATTTTAAAATTTCTATTTATTAGGAAATCTATACTTAAAATAATCTAATGTAAGTATTTTATCTGACACATAAAACTTATCATTTACCCTTTTATTTATTCTTTTTATATATTCATCAGTCATAGCCTCATCAGTTAATGATTTATAAGTATTAGTTGATGAATCATATAATCCTTTATCTGTTATCCAACTACCATTTGTAAATATTACAACTGTCTCTTCATCTGAAAATACATCTACACCAACATAATATCTAGGATCATAATCTAAATCGAAAAGATTAGCTAAAGTTGGTAATATATCAAATGTGCTTGCTGTTTTACTTATTTTTTTACTTTCAGTCGCACTATTATATATAAAGAATGGAAGCCTATCCATATTAAAATCTTCATATCTATCAATAGGAGAATAATCATTTAAATACTTCTTTTCCATATTAAGAGGATGATGATCTCCAAATAATACTATTACTGTATCATCTAATTTATTATCACTTTCTAATTTATCCATTAATAGTTTAAGGCTTTCATCTAATTCAATAGCTTTTGCTAGATACCTTTTTACTTTATCTGGATAATCTAAATCTTTAACTTTATCCCAATGTTTTCTAGTAACAGTTGTATCTGTATCATATGGGAAATGTGTACTTGATGTTATATAGAATGTAAAGAATTTATCAGAATCTGCATAATACTTATAAGAATTATTAAACATCTCTGTATCAAGTGGCCATCCTAATATCTTAGACATATTAAGTGAATTATAATCCATATATAATTCAGAACCCATACTCTTATGTATTTTTGTTCTAGAATAGAATTCATCAGTCCAACTGTGATATGAAGATGCATAATATCCACTATTTTTAAATAGATTAAATATACTAGTTGTGTAATTATTATTTATATAAGTATTTGGTGTACAAACTGTTGAAGATGGTATTATTGATGTTTCAGCTATATATTCACTTTCTCCTGTAGTACAACTATATTTTGGTGTATAGTAATTATCAAAGTACCAACCATCTTTAGTCATCATATATAAAGTTGGAGTTAAATCTTTATTTATAGCTATCAAGTCAAATGCTTCTACCATAACAAGAACTAAATTTTTATCTTTAAAATATCCTGTATATTCATTTTTTGGAGTTACAGTTTGATTTAGGAAATATTCATGTAATTCTTTTATTTTTTTATTTGTTTCATTTTGAGCTAAAGATTCAAGTTCTGTATCATCTATTACTCTTTCATAGTTAGGTTCTACAACTATATCATCATCTTTATCAGGAGAGTTAGAACCTAAATCATAATCATTTGTTGGAAATAACATATACATTAAATCTCTTTCAAAGAATTTAAGTGTTCCAAATTGTTTTAATGAAAGTTGTATAAGAGTTGGAGCTCTATATAAATCTTTATTAGATTTAATTTGATTATCTTCTTCTAACACATCTAAATTTACAGATAAAACTCCAAGTAGTTTAGCTAGAACTATAATTACAATAAATAGACATGTTCTAATACTTGTTGGTTTTTCATATTTTATAATCTTTTTATCCATTATAAAGAATATTAATAATGCGATAAATGGTATAAAGACTACTAAATACTCTAGTTTTATCGCACCTATAAATTCAGGTACTTGAGATAAAACTCTTGTAAGTCCACCACCACTACTTGCATTAAGTGACATATAATTACCAAGTAAATTATAAAATGTAAGTTGAAGTAATGTATAAAAACCTAACATAAATACGGAAAGTGATATGATTATTTTACTTACCTTTTCTTTAAAGAAACTACAAAGAAACGCAACAACCAAACTTGCCCCCATAGAAAATAATATTATTCTTATTAACTCTAATCCAAACAAACTTTTAAAAGTTATTAACTTAAAACTAAGTTCTATAAATAAGAAACTAATAAAAGTTACTAAAAATAGTTTAAGAAAATAATATTTTCTATCAAATTTATCTTTCATTTCAAATACGTTCATACTACACCTCTAGTAAAATTATACATTTTTTTTAGATTTTTTACAACATAATTCGACATTATTTTATAAGACCTAAGTAATATTTTTTCTTACCTCTTCTTATTACTACGACTCTATCATCTATTGCGATATCTTTATTTATAATTAGAGCCTCATCAGTTACTACATTACCATTTATACTAATCGCATTTGCACTTAAAAATTCTCTTGCTTCTCTTCTTGATGAAGCAATACCATTATTTATAAGTAAATCTATTAATGAAATATCAGATGTAATGGAAAAATTAGGTACTCCTTTAAAGCAAATCTCTATATCATCTGCACTTAAATCTTTCACATTACCACTAAATAAAACTTCACTCATATTCTTTGCTTTTTCAAATTCTTCACTTCCATGTATAAAAGTTATTACCTCTTTAGCTAGTTCTTTTTGAGCAATTCTAAGTTCTTTATTTTGATTATGTTCTATTTCTATTTTTTCTATTTCTTCACGAGTTAAAAATGTTAATTTCTTTAGATAGTCTATAACGCATAAATCACTTGTATTAATCAAATATTGATATAATTCATAACTTGATGTTTTATTTTTATCTAGCCATAATGCATTACCTTCAGTTTTTCCAAATTTAACACCGTTTGAATCAAGTACAAGTGGCATAGTCATACCATATAATTCTACATCATTTTTTTTGCGTGCGAGTTCTATACCTGTTGTAATATTTCCCCATTGATCTGAACCAGCTACCTGTAATGTAACACCCTTTACTTCATATAGATGTAAGAAATCTAATCCTTGAAGTAGTGTATAAGCAAATTCACAGAATGTTATACCAGAATCTAATCTTCTATTTATTATATCTTTATCTAACATATAATTAACGTTTATATATTTACCATAATCTCTTAAAAAATCAAGTATATTTATATCTTTAATCCAATCGTAATTATTAACTACTTCAAATCCAAATATATCTTTAGCTTGTTTAGTTAATCCTTCTACATTTTTAAGTACTTCTTCTTTAGTAATCATCTGTCTTTCACTAGATGGTTTAGGATCTCCAATAAGTCCAGTTGCTCCACCTATAAGTAAAATTGGTTTATGTCCATAACGAGCAAGCCTAGTAGCTATTAAAAATGATGAGAAATGACCTATGTGCATAGAATCTGCGGTTGGATCTGTCCCTATATAAAAAGTCAATTTTTCTTCATTTAATTTTTTTTCTAATTCTGGTGAACTTATATCTTTTATAAGTCCTCTCCATTTTAAATCTTCAAATAATGTCATTTTATCCCTCCTAATATTTTATTCATTATCTTCTATTTTTAATGATTTTATTATCTCGACACCAGAACTAGTACCTATTCTACTCGCTCCAGCTTTAATCATTTTTTCCATACTAATTAAATCCTTAATACCACCGCTTGCTTTTATTTCAAGTAAATCATTCTTATTACTATTTATAAGTTCTACATCTTCTACTCTTGCCCCATAATCACTAAATCCTGTACTTGTTTTTATAAAATTAACAAATGTTTCATTACAAATCTCTGTCATTTTAATTATTTCTTCTTTAGTTAATAAACATGTTTCTATTATTACTTTTAGTACTTTTCCATCTATCGCATCTCTAATTTCTTCTATTTCATTTTTTACATAATCATAATCTTTATTTTTAAGTGCGGATATATTTATTACCATATCTATTTCAGTTGCCCCAAGTTCAACTGCATTAATTGCTTCATACACTTTTACATCTGTTGTACTCATTCCACTAGGAAATCCAACTACAGTACATACTTCTATATTAGTATTTTTAAGTAATGATTTTGCAAGACTTACATAATATGGATATACACATACGCTATGAAATCCATATTCTATTGCTTCATTACAAAGTTTTTCTATATCTTTAAGGGTTGCGGTATTTTTTAAATTTGTGTGATCTATATATTTATTTAATTCCATTATAATATCTCCTTTAACTCTTCTATTTTATTTATCTTTTTATATCTCAAATCATTTTTTATATCTTTTTTAGTTATTAATATTGCCTGCATTCCAAGTTTTAATGCGGGTTCTATATCTAATTCTATACTATCTCCTACCATAACACATTCTTTTTTGTTATCTATTATATCAAAAGCTTCTAAAGATGGTTTTAATTTATGTTCATCTCCTCCTGTAACTTTACTAAAATATTTATATATTCCAGCATTTTTTAATCTTTCTACTTGTGTTTTTGTAAACCAATTAGATAGTACTATTAACTTATATTTTTGACTTAGATACTTTATTGTTTCAAGTTTTTCTCCACTAAATACCTCATAACATGATGCTTGCTCATCTATTAAGATATCTGCAAAACTAATTGGAAGATTAGTTTTACAAATATCATTTATAAAATCTACAAAAGACTTTTTAGTATATATGTCATGATATTTTTCATATTTAGTAATCGCACAATCTATTTCTTTTATTTTATCTATATCGTAATCAAATCCAAGTTGTTTTAAAGTCCTAATGAGAGCTTCTATATATTCATCTTTCCACTATTAAGGTGTTATCTAAATCAAATATTACTGTTTTTATCATATAACCTCCATAATAAGAACAAAAAAGTATTACAATATAGGGACGTAATGTACGTGGTACCACCCTATTTCATAATACCTATTATCTTTATACTATAACGCATTACCGTTTTGATATGTAATTCATAATTTTAACTTGTTTAGTTTTCACCATCCACTAAATCTCTTATTACTATTAAAATTATTACTAAAATTCATCAACAAAAAGATTATAACATACTTTTAATAATATTTGTATATATTTTTGCGAAGATTTTTTCTATATATAAGTTTTTTTGTAATAATTAATAAATATCAAAAGGAATATTTGTAAACTAGTCTTTAATTTATAATAAAATTAATAGTTTCTTCAAGAGCCAAGCTCATACTGTTTTCATTTTAAATTTATAATACCTTCTAGGAAACTTTTTGATAATGCTAAAATAAATTTGTAGGAAATGACGAAAATAAAAATGTCGGAAAACCTACAAAAATATTTTAGCATT
>CANROP010000018.1 GCA_947632265.1 uncultured Bacilli bacterium | reverse complement strand
ACACTTTATTTAAAAAGAAAAGCCTATTTTCAACGAAAAATAGACTTTTTTACATTTTATAAGTGCGAAACTCGGGTTATATTACGATTTCAAAAAAAATAGTTTATCAACTATTTTTTTAAAATTTTTTGTTTCTCTTCTTGTTTTTCCAATAAATCATAATTAATTTTACCTAAATCTGTTTTAGGTAATTCTTCAATAAATTCATACTCACTTGGAATAGATCTTTCAGCAAGCATTTCTTTACATTTTAAATCAATTTTTTGTTTTAAATTATCTAAATTTGATACATTCCTATTAGGAACTATAAATGCCTTAACTACATTACCTAGTTCATTTTGAGATTTAACAACAGCGACTGAATCAACACCATCACAATTTAAAATAATATTTTCGATTGCTGTAGGATAAATTTTAAACCCATCATATCTTACTATCATTCTTTTAATTCTACCAGTAACATATAAGACTCCATTTTCATTCATATAACCTAAATCGCCAGTGTGAATCCAATATAACCCATCATTATGCTTTTGCAATGTTTTTCTTGTTAAATCTGGGTTATTATAGTATTCCATCATTACAGAAGGTCCAGTTATACAAATTTCTCCTTCTTCATTATACTTTAACTCATCAACACTTTGAGGTTGAAAAATACCTATTGTTGTTTTTACTAAAGGAATTCCAACACTACTAATTTCATTACAATTATCAACGCAAGTACAAGCACTTGAACTTACTTCAGACATTCCATATCCCTTTATTAATTTAGCACTACAATTATGTTCTCTAAAGAAAGAATTTATTTTATTTTCCGTTACGGGTGAAATACCATCTCCACCAGAACCAGGACTTATTAAAAATGATAAATCCTTTTTATTCATATTTGGATTTTTAGACAAATTTTCCCAAAAACTTGGTACTCCTAGGACATGGGTTGGTTTATACTTCAATATTAATTTATCAAATTGAGATGGGTCAAATTTTGGTATTAAAATAGTTTTCATACCAAAAGATAATGGCATATGAATAGAACTACAAATTCCATATGCTGCAAATGGTGGAATAATATCTAAGAAAGTCTGATTGCTGGAAAATTTTATTGCCCCATTTTTATATTGAAAAGAAATTGAATTAACATTATCATTAGATAATACAACACCCTTAGGTTTACCAGTAGTACCTCCAGTATGAACAATTACTGCTGGCACTTTTTTTTCAAAATCCTTTATTTTATATGTTTTTTTGTTTTTAATAAAGTCGTTCCAATTAATCCATTTATTGCCTAAATCATAACTTTTATTTTTTTTACTTAATATTCTAATATATAACGGTGCTGAATTGGTTGCTGAAACATATACTATCTTTTCTACATTTGTTTGATTAATAATTTTTTTAACCTTTTCATTACATAAATCAATATTCAAAAAATATTTTGATTTTGTTTCGTTTAAAAAATCTTTTATCATGTCTTCACTAACTCTTGGATCAATTAAATTAACAATCGCCCCAATTTTATTAAGGGCATAAATAGTATAAATTGCTTCAGGCATTGATGGCATACAAACAGTAACAATATCTCCAGCTCTTACTCCCAAAGCAGAATAACTTTTTGCTGTTTCCTCTATATTTTTAAATAACCTATCAAAAGTTATTTTCTTTCCAAAATATTCCAATGCTACTTTTTTTAAATTTTTTATATTATTACTGTATAGATAGTCAAACATAGTCATTCCTGATAAATTAGATGCAATTGATTCATCACTATAATACTTTAACCAAGGTTTATCTATACTAGGATAACCAGTCAATTTACCTTCCATTATTGATTTTTTTTGTAAAGATATACTTTTTAATTTTTCTTCCATTTTTATTTCCCCCATCCTAAAAATTTAGTATCATCAATATTTTCTTTTATATTACAATATCTATTATAGTATTGTTTAGCTACCCACATAAGCATAATATTTCTTGTAATTTGTTTTTGATATTCTTCAAAAGCATTACCAAATCCTATAGGCTTATCTGATTTTACTTTGTCTTTATTTTCATCTTGATATATAGCATTCACAAGAATATTATTATGTATTAAGTTATTAGGGTCAAATGTTGCCACAGCACCTGTCCATCCTTGGTGTGAAAAACTTCCTTTAGAAAATTCTTTAGGCGTGAAAGTTTTTGCATATCCATCTGGATGCTTAACATATATACCTAAATTACCTTTATTTGATTGAACTGAACTAGGGAATGTTATTTCACCTAATCTTTCTAAATGTTTTCTATTTATATAGTTTACGCTATATAATTCTTTAGCAAGTCTTGCTAAATCATCACTCGTTGTAAATAATCCAGCATGGCCTACCGCCCCACCTAATATTCTTGATTTTGGGTCGTGTACTAAACATAATGTATTTCCGTTACCACTCAAGTTATCACTTTTAGGATTAAACTCTGTTCCGTTTAATCCTAATGGTTCTAACAAAAACAATTTCATTATATCATCAAACTTCATTTCTCTATTAAAGTGTTTTGAAACTATTTTTTCTATGGTATTACTTATAACAATCGCCCCAAAATCTGTATATTTATTTTCTTCTCTTGTATTAGAAGTTAAATATAAACTCTTTAATATTTCATATGCTTCTTCCTTTGTTCTTGCTTGAGCTACATTGCCATTAGTTCTAAGTTCTCCACATAGTCTTACTAAATCATTTAGTGTAAAATCCTCTAAATTTTGAAAATCTGGATTTATATCTTTGATTTTACTATTTAAATTTACTAATCCTAACTCTTCTAATTTAAAAAGTAAAATTAGTGTATAAAGTTTTGTAATAGAAGTTACATCAAACATAGTATTTTCATTTATTTTTAAATCAATATTTCTATTTCTTATACCACCAATGAGTTTTAATTTATATTCTCCATTCCCCTTAAAATCAGGCAAATATATACAAGTAGAAATACCAGAAATTAAGTTAGTTCCATATTGATTTTTTTGATTTAAAAAATTTTCTGTTTGTTCTTTTATTTCATTTGCAATATCATTTAAAACTTCTTTTAAGTCTACATCTTTTTTAGTAGCATCTAAACTTTGTTCTTTTAATTCTTTTAAATAATCTATTTCACTGCCACTTTTAATTAAACTATCTAAAAGCTCATCAATTTTTCTTTCTCTATTCATAATATAATTTCCTCACAAATAATTATTTCAATCACATTGTAGCACATATTCACTTTAAAATTCAAGTGTGTATGAAATTTCATTAAAAATGAGTAAAGATTAAATTGCCGTAAATTATATATTTTTTCTTTTACAACAACCTGTACTACAATTCTATTGGAATGAATAAAATATTTACACAAATAATAATTTATTTATAAAATATTTTAGATTAACTTATAAACAATACAAAAACAAATGTAAATTTTAATGGATTTTATTCTATTTTTTAATTAATTTAGTCACTTATTCGCACATTAACTCCATCTATATTTTTATATACACGTTTTTCATTTTTAGAAACTTTCTTTTCTATTTCAGTTTCTAAATCAAATCCTAACATTTCAGATAATCCCATTAAATAAATAGCAATATCTGCTATTTCTTCATTTTTTTATAACTTTTTCTTTATTAAATTCTATATCTTTAATTATATTAAGTAAATTCTTTAAACTTAAATCTTCTATATCAATATTAGTTTTGTATCATATTTTTCTAATAATACCCTCTTTAATTTCTTTATTAAATTCTATATTCTTAATTATATTGAGTAAATTTTCTAAACTCAAATCTTCTATATCAAATGGATTATTTAATTTAATTAGTCCATTGTGTACTAACTCGTTAATTGAAGATATTATTGATTTTATACTACTATTTATATAACTATTTTTAAGATTATTTATATCTATTGAATCTATATTTTCTTTTAATTCAAGTAAATATATTAGTGATATTTTCCTTATTATTTCCCTTTGAGTTAATATATCATATTCATCTTTTTCAAGTAAAAATGATTTCATTAATTCATCTAATTCATCAATTGTTACTTTAGTTTTTTCTAAACTATCATTTGTCATATTATTTATATATTCTTTTTTCAATTCATCTAAATAATTGATTATATTTACTGGTGATTTTTTACTAAAGTTTATAGATGTTTCTATATCAGCTAATAGTTTAGCAAGTGTATCAAAATTTAAATCTTGTAATTTTAAAACATTTCCTTGTTGATTTAATATTTCATTATATTGATTTTTATATTTTAAATAATCATTTTTATTTCTTTCGCTTAATATATTTAATTTATATTCAATATCTTCCATTAATTTTTCTATGTAATTTCTAGGTTCAATAGGTTTTATTTCTTCTACTTTTTCTTGTTCTATTTTATCTTCAGTATTTTTATTTTTTTTATTAAAGATTCTAGATAGTAAACCTTTCTTTGTAACACTTGGTATTATATCTTTTTTAAAATAAGTATTTAAAAAAATATCTATTTTTTCATTAATTTCTATATTAGTATTTATACCATCCCAAAGCCTTGTATAAGCAACTGTATTTTTACTTAATAATAGTTTAGCATCATTATCAACATACCACGTTAAAGGAGAAATTTCTATCCAAACAATATCTCCTTTTTTATATTGTTTTCCATTTGAAAGTATATAGGACTCTTCATTCCTATAACGAGTTCTTATATATTTTTTTCCATTATATTCATATTCTTCATATTTTGTATCTTCTCTAGAATCCATAGTATATGTTTTTATAGTTTTTCTTATTGTACCAGAAAGATATGCTTGTTCTAACTTCTTTTCTATATCAGTACTAACTACATATTGTGGGTATTCTCCATACTCTGTTTCACTTTTTCCATTATTATATTTAACTGCATTAGGAGGAAAAGAAAAAATGGAAAAAATGTTATCAAATAATATTACAGGACGAATCTCATCACCTGTATGTATATGAACTATATTCCCCTGAGGAGTAATAGCGTTGTAACAAAAATATTCATCATTGGCTGATAAATGATAGAAGCCCGTACGACCTTTTAAAGATTTATCATAATCAACATGATGACTACTATCAACAGCAGCCCCTAAAGTAATCGCAAAATCCGTTACCGCACACATTGTACCAACTTTTCCTATTAAATCTATCTTATTATCACCCAATACTTGTTCTTCTTTAAGTAGTGTAATTTTAGCATTTTTTAACCCCATGTAACCTCACCTGTATTAATTTTATCATGAATTGTTGAAATTTAACATATTTCAAAAAAAATATATAACATGTTCTTAATTAAAAAATAAATGTAATCATTTTAAATCACATTTACTTTTATGTTTTTTTATAACTTTTTCTTTATTAAATTCTATATCTTTAATTATATTAAGTAAATTCTCTAAACTTAAATCTTCTATATCAAATGAATTATTTAATTTGATTAATCCATCATTTTCTAACTCACTAATTGAAGATATTATTGATTTTATACTGCTATCTATATAACTATTTTTAATTTTATTTATATCTATTAAATCTATGTTTTCTTTTAGTTCAAATAAATATAATATTGATATTTCCCTTATTATTTCTCTTTGAGTTAATATATCATATTCATCTTTCTCAAGCAAAAATGATTTCATTAATTCATCTAATTCATCAACTGTTACTTTAGTTTTTTCTAAATTATTATTCATTATATTATTTATATATTCTTGTTTTAATTCTTCTAAATGATTAATTATATTTACTGGTGATTTTTTACTAAATTCTATAGATGTTTCTATATCGGCTAATAGTTTAGCTAGTATATAAAAATTTAAATCTTGTAATTTTAAAACATTTCCTTGCTGATTTAATAATTCATTATATTGATTTTTATATTTTAAATAATCATTTTTATTTCTCTCACTTAATACATTTAACTTATATTCAATATCTTCCATCAATTTTTCTATATCATTTCTAAGTTCTATAGATTCAATTTTCTCTAAATTATTTTTTTTATTAAAAATTCTAGATAGTAAGCTTGTTTTTATAATACTTGGTATTATATCTTTTTTAAAGTATGTATTTAAAAATTCATACATTTCTGTTTCTTTAAAAGTTTCAAAACGTTTAGTAGAATCGAAAAGTCTTATACCAGAGGCAATTATATTTTTACTTAATAATATCTTAGTTTCAAAGTCAACATACCATATTAAAGGAGAAACTTCTATCCAAACGATATCTCCATATTCATATTGTTTTCCATTTGAAAGTGTATAGGAATCTGTATTTCTATAGTTCATTCTTATATATTTTTTTCCATTATATTCATATTCTTCATATTTGGTAGCTTCAAACGGAGAAAAACAATTAGTATCTTCTCTAGAATCTGTAGTATATGTTTTTATAGTTTTTCTTATTGTACCAGAAAGATATGCTTTTTCTAATATCTTTTCTATATCAGTACTAACTACATATTGTGGATATTCCCCGTATTCAATTTCAAAAACTCCACTACTTTCTTTAACTAAATCTGAAAACATATGAGAAATATGATTAAAAAGTATGACTGGTCGAACTCCACATGCTCTTGGCTCTATAGGTGCATGATCTATAGTTCCCCAAGGGTTAACAGAATTGAAATATGAATATATATCATTGGCTGATAAATAATAGTAGCTCGCACGACCTTTTAACGAATTATCATAATCTGCATGATAACTATTTAAAACATATGCTCCTAAAGCAATCGCAAAATCTGTTACCGCACATTTTGTACCCAATTTTTCTATTATATCTATTTTAGTATCACCAGATACTTGTTCTTTTTTAAGTAGTGTAATTTTCGCAGTTTTTAAGTTCATATGACCTCGCCTACATTGATTTTATATATAAACATCAACATCGTTGCCAGTCCATTTATTAAATTTAGGACTTAATGATAGTCTTTTAGCTCTACTTACTTTTCTTTCGTCATTTACTTTAGTATCTCTTATATGATGGAGTGCAACTTCAAAATATTTTGTTGCAGCCTCATCATCTATATTAGGATGTACTTCTTTTATTTTTGAATATATTGCTTTTGCTAAATTTAAATCACATAATATATTAGTATAGATGTCTTTATTTTGATTATTTTCTTCTCTCATAAAATCATACATTATTTTTTGATCTAATGTTATTAAATCAGATTTATGACTTTTTAATATTCTTTCATCTAAACCACATTTTATACATCCACAATAATTGTGCGAATTTCCCTCCCAACTATCATATTCATGTAATGTATTAACCCATATATGATTACATGATGAATACTCTTCAAATTTTATTTGTCTATATAATTTTTCTTGTAGATTAGCTAATTCAATATTTTGACCACGTAATTCAAAATATCTCTTTACACTTTCGTTCTCTCTTAAAATTTTAATTTGTTCTATAAGTTTTTCTCTTTCTAATACAACTTGATTATATTTTGTTTTTAAATCTTCCATAACTTAACTCCTTTCAAGTGAACTTATAATATTTTATCAAAAAAACGGTAAATGTCAAATCTAAAAGCAACTATAAGATTTTACAAATGAATCAAGTGGTAAAATAGGAAACTTTTTGTTAACATTTTTGTTGATTAGGTTGCGGACAACGTCTGCCGTATGTTATAATTAATATGGACTATGACACACCTATTTAGGCATAAATCATAAAATATAGTAGTCTGGAGGTATTATGAAACAAATTAAAATAGATGGAGGAAACATCTTAAGTGGAACTATAAACATAAGTGGTGCGAAAAATAGTGCGGTTGCACTCATACCAGCATCAATTCTTTCAGATGATGTAGTAACAATCGATAATATACCAAATATTTCAGATATAGCTGCATTAAATGAAATATTAAATTATTTAGGAGCTAAAGTAACTTTAGAAAATGGGACTATAACTATAGATCCAAAAACTATAGAAAATAAAGAGATACCAAGAGAAGTATCAAGTAAACTTCGTGCGTCATATTATTTTATGTCAGCCCTACTTGGAAAATATAAACATGTAGAAATGTATTTTCCAGGTGGATGTAAAATAGGTGCAAGACCTATAGACCAAACATTAAAAGGTTTTACCGCACTGGGTGCCGAAGTAAAAGAAGAAGATAGTAAATTTACATTAGATGCAGAAGAACTTATAGGAGGGCATGTATATCTTGATATGCCTAGTGTAGGTGCGACAATAAATACTATGTTAGTTGCGGTACGTGCGAAAGGGTTAACTATAATAGAAAATGCTGCAAAAGAACCAGAGATAGTTGATGTTGCAACTTTTCTAAATAATATGGGAGCTAAAATAACTGGTGCAGGAACTAGTGAAATTAGAATAACTGGAGTAGATAAACTAAGCGGATGCTTTACAGAAGTAATTCCTGATAGAATTGAAGCAGGTACATATGTTATTGCTGGAGCCCTTATGGGGGATAAACTTAGGATACAAAATATAATTCCCGAACACATAGAAGCACTTACCCTAAAATTAAAAGAGATGGGTGTAGATATTGATATAGGAAAAGATTACATAGTTGTAAGCCATAGTGATAGATTAAAACATGTAAACATTAAAACACTTGGATATCCAGGTTTCGCAACCGATCTTCAACAACCTCTAACTCCCCTACTCACACAGTGTACAGGTGTATCTAAACTAGAAGAAACTATATACGAAAACAGATTTCAAAATGTACCTTATCTAAATGAAATGGGTGCAGAAATAGAAATAAAAGGAAGAACAATAGAAGTACATGGACCAACAAAATTAGTTGGGACAGAAGTAATCGCAACTGATTTAAGAGCTGGAGCATGCTTAATACTAGCAGGTCTTAAAGCTAGCGGAACAACTGTAGTAAAAGATGTAGATCACGTACTTAGAGGTTATGAAAATATAATAGAAAAACTTACAAATGTAGGTGCTAAAATAGTATTAGAAGAAATATAATTAAAATAGATAAATCTGGAGGTATTATGAAAAAAATAATATTTACAGTTATTACTATTTTAATAGTATTTTTAATATATTATTTTAATATTAACGAAAAAGTATATTATGTTTCACTAGGAGATTATCTTTCTTATGGAATAAATAATTTTGAAAAAGTAGATAATAATTATAGTGATAATATTAAAAATCATTATAGTTCATATTTAAATAATTATGTTAACTACTCTACTTTTGATGACTATAGAGTAATGGATTTAATAAATGATATAAACTATAACAAAGAAATAGAATACGATAAAAAAGTATATAAAATGCAAAACTTACTTATTAAAGCAAATCTTATTACTATATCTATAGGGATGAATGATTTAATATATAAAAAAGGTTTAAATAACGATTCAATATACGAATATACAGATAGTCTTTTAGGAGATATAGAAAATTTATTAACATTAGTTAGAAAATATAATAAAGATGAGATATATTTTTTAGGCTTTTATAACATAATAAATAATAAAGAACTAATAGAGTATGCCAATAAAAGATTAGCTCAAATATGTAGAAAAAGTAGTGTTAATTTTATAGACATAAGCGAGTTAGATTCCTATATTGTAAATGGAATATATCCAACAAATGATGGATATAGTTATATAAGTGAAAAAATACTATCCTTTACAAAATGATAAAAAAATTGTATAATTAAAAAGGTGATTGAAATGTTAGAAAATAATAAATTATTCTCAAAAATATTTATGTGGATGTTTTTAGGTTTAGCAATAACCTTTGGTGTAGGATATTATGTATCACTAAATGAGGTTATGTTATATAATGTGCTTTCTAAATATTACATCTTTTTAGCTATCTTAGAAATTGTAATAGTTATCATACTGAGTATTAGAATTAATAAGATGAATCCAACCACATCAAAGATAATGTTTTGCTTATATTCATTTATAACTGGACTTACATTTTCATCAATATTTGTAGTATATAAAATATCATCAATAATATATGTATTTGGTATAACTGCCCTACTTTTCTTGATATTCGCATTAATAGGTAATTATACAAAATTAGATTTAACTAAATTTGGAACATATTTGTTTATGGGATTATTAGGTATTATTATTTGCTCCATAATAAATATGTTTGTAAATAATGAGGCATTTGATATTACACTAGTAATAATAGGATTAATAATATTTCTAGGTTATGTAGCATATGATATTCAGATAATTAAAAGAAAATTATATATGATAGAAAATGAAGATAACTTAGCTATATTTGGAGCACTTAACCTATATTTAGATTTTATTAATATATTTTTAAGATTAATACAATTATTTGGAAAAAATGATAATTAACGACTTAGTCGTTTTTTATTAAAGCATATAAAAAAATAACAGAAAAGCCTTGATATTTTTAAAATAATTTGATAAACTATGTAAGTAATTAAATTTCTATGACATATATTTGTCATGGCGGAAGGAGAGAAAAATATGAAAAAAGGAATTCATCCAGAATATGTTGAAACAAATGTAACTTGTGCATGTGGAAATAAATTTACTGTACAATCAAATAAAAAAGAACTACACCTAGAAGTTTGTAATGAATGTCATCCTTTTTATAAAGGTGGTAAAGAAGGTACAGCAGTATCTAAAACTGGACGTGTAGAAAAATTCAATCGTAAATATGGACTTAATCAAGAAGCAAAATAATGCTTCTTTTTTGTATATAAATCTATATTTAACAAATAATAAAATTAGGTGATTTCTTTATGAATATAGATTTTCAAGAATTATTAAATGTAACAGTTAGGGCACTTTCTTCATTACTCGCACTTTTTTTTGTTACAAAATTGTTAGGTAAAAAACAGGTTTCTCAATTATCGCTTTTTGATTATGTTATTGGTATATCTATAGGTAATTTTGCAGCAGAGATGACTATAAATTTAGAATCAAATGAAATAAATGGAATACTTGCTGTAGTAGTATTTGGTATAGTCGCATATGCAGTTTCTATTTTAACTATGAAAAGCATAGTTTTAAGAAGATTTTTTATTGGTACTCCTACAGTTATTATTCAGGACGGTAAAATATTAGAAAAAAATTTAAGAAAAGTAAAGTTTGATATAAATGATATGTTAGAGGAAGTTAGATCTGAAGGATATTTTGATTTATCTGAAGTGTCGTATGCCGTAGTTGAAGCGAATGGTAAATTAAGCATTTTACCTAAAGCAGAAAACAGACCTTTAACAACAAAAGATATGAATTTAAAAGTAAATAAGGAAGGACTATGTGCGAATATAATTATAGATGGTAAAGTGATGCATAATAATTTAAAAAATATGAACAAAGATGAAAAATGGTTAGAACAGCAATTAAAAGTAAAGGGATATGATGATATTTCAAAAATATTACTTGCTACGCTTGATATTAATGAAAAATTAATTATTTACGAAAGAAATTATGATATCAAACCACAGGATGTTTTTGAATAAGTGTAAAATAATGTATAATTATAAAAATAAAAATTAAAATTAGTGACAATAAATTACAAATTTGATATAGTAAAATTGGTGATAGTAATGACAAGACATTTTTGTGCATCTGCGTTTGTAATAGATCCATACACTAAGAAAATATTATTAGTTAAACATAAAAAAAATAGAAGATGGACTCAACCTGGAGGACATATAGAAAATGAAGAGACTCCAGAAGAAGCCGCACTAAGAGAAGTTTATGAAGAAACAGGACTTAGAGTTAGATTAATTGGAGAAAGATTTCCAAGGGAAGAGGATTTTATAAGACCTCTTGGAATACAGAAAAATAGAAATAATATGGGAGATTTACATATAGATATAATATATCCTGCAGTACCTAATGATGATGAAAAAGAAAAATTAAACATAGAAGAAAGCGACGATATAGGATGGTTTACAAGAGAGGATTTAGAAAGTATAGATTGCTTTCCAGATATTAAAATAACAATGGATTATATATTAAAAAATATAATAAAATAATTTGTTAAAAATAATAAAATTTGCATACAGAAATTAAATTTCTGTTTTTTTACAAAACTTTAAAATGTGTTTTTAAATATATTTATAGGTATTATATTGTAGTTCAAATAGGTTTGTACCTATCGAAAAACCTAAGTTTATACTTATAATACGAAAAAATGTATAAAAAATTTATTTGCAAATTTTTATATCTGTGTTATAATTGTAAACAGTTTCAAAGGGGAGTGTAGAAATGAAAAAGAAAAATATAGCTATAATTGCTCACGTAGACCATGGAAAAACAACACTAGTAGATAAATTACTTCAAGCAAGTGGAACATTTAGAGATAATGAAGAAGTTCAGGAAAGAGCTCTTGATTCTAATGATATAGAAAGAGAAAGAGGAATAACAATACTTGCTAAAACTACAGCTATTAATTATAAAGATTATAGAATAAATATTCTAGATACTCCAGGACATGCAGACTTTGGTGGAGAAGTAGAAAGAATTATGAATATGGTCGATGGTGTATTACTTGTAGTAGATGCATATGAGGGTACTATGCCACAAACTAGATTTGTATTAAAAAAAGCACTAGATGCTGGGGTAAAACCAATAGTAGTAGTAAATAAAATTGATAAAGATTCAGCTAGACCTAAAGAAGTAATAGATGAAGTTATGGATTTATTTATAGACTTAGGTGCAGATATAGAAGATTTGGATTTCCCAATTGTATACGTATCAGCGATCAATGGTACTTCTAGTTTTTCACCAGATGTATCAACACAGGAAAAGGATATGACTAAAGTATTAGATTTAATAATAGATAACATACCTGATCCAAGAGTTAGTGAAGGTACATTACAATTTCAACCAGCTCTTTTAGATTATAATGATTTCGTAGGTAGAATAGGTATAGGCTTAGTTAAAAGAGGTAGTATTAAAGTAAATGAAATGGTAAGTTGTTGTAGAGTAGATGGGTCAATTAAACAGTTTAGAATAGCTAAGATTTATGGATTTTTAGGACTTAAGAAAATAGAAATTAATGAAGCATTTGCTGGGGATATAGTCGCAATCGCAGGACTTCCAGATATTTCAGTTGGAGAAACAGTTTGTGAAATAGGACATGAAGATCCACTTCCACTACTTAGAATAGATGAACCAACACTTCAAATGACATTTGGAGTAAATACAAGTCCATTTTGTGGTAGAGAAGGGAAAATAGTAACTGCTAGAAAAATAGAAGAAAGATTATTAAAAGAAACGGAGAAAGATGTTTCGCTTAAGGTTTCACCTGTACCAGATGATGGCGAGTCATTTATAGTATCAGGTAGAGGAGAATTGCATCTATCAATATTAATAGAAAATATGAGAAGAGAAGGATTTGAACTTCAAGTATCAAAACCTGTAATAATAAAAAAAGAAATAAATGGAGTAATGTGTGAGCCATTTGAGGACGTTCAAATAGATGTACCAGAAGAATATGTAGGATCTGTAATAGAAGCATTAGGAAATCGTGAAGGAACAATGGAAAATATGACAAGTAAAGATGGTCAAGTGAAACTTCACTATACAGTACCAACAAGAGGACTTATAGGGTTTGCAACCGAATTTATGACAATGACAAAAGGTTATGGTATATTAAATCACACATATAAGGAATATAGAAAAGAAGTAGGAAGCACAGTAGGTTCTCGTAAATGTGGTGTTTTAGTATCAATGGAAAACGGTAAAGCTACCGCTTATTCACTTGGCAATCTAGAAGATAGAGGTGTTATGTTTATAGAACCAGGTACAGAAGTTTATGAAGGAATGATAGTTGGAGAAAACAATCATGACAACGATCTTGCAGTAAATGTAGTAAAGGGTAAGAACTTAACTAATACTCGTTCATCAAGTAAAGATCACACAGTAGTATTAAAAAGACCAAAACAAATGAGTTTGGAAATATGCTTAGATTACATAAACGATGATGAATTAGTAGAAATAACTCCTTTAAATTATAGAATGAGAAAAAGAATACTTAATACAGAATTAAGAAAAAAACAAGATGCAAAAAAACAAGCAATAGACTAAAATCTATTGCTTATTCTTTATCAAAAAAGTCTTTAATATCACAATCTAATGCTTCAGCTATTTCTTCTAGAGTATCGATTGATATAGTTTGATGTGTTACAGATTCTAATTTTGCAATAAAACTATCACTAAGATAAAGTTTTTCTGCAAGTTCTCTTTGTTTTAATCCTTTTTTAATTCTATATTTTTTAATATTTTTACCTATAATATTATAGATATCAGATTCTTTCTTTGTTACCATTACTACCACCACTTTAATTTTCTCATAAAACAATAAAAAGTTTTATAGACGAATAATCTAAAAGTCTAGCAGCACACCTATTAATTCCTTATAATCATTAAAGCAATTTTTCATAAGTTGTGGAAACATACTTATATTTGTAAATCCTGGCATAGTATTTATCTCATTAAAATATAATTTTTTATTATCTAAATCATATAAGAAATCAATTCTACTTAAGTCTTTACATTTTAATAACCTAAATATTTTTTTTGAATATGTTTTTATTTCATTTTTTATTTCATCATCAATATTTGAAATAGTTGTTTCAGTTTTATTTTTATATTTAGAATCATAATCATAAAAGGTATTGTTGTTAATTATTTCTCCAACATCAGAAACTATAAGAGTTTTATTCTTTTCTATAATCGCACACTCTAATTCTCTATTATTCTTTATGAATTTTTCTATTAATATATTGCTGTCATATTTTAAAGCTTCTTTTATAGCTTTTAAAGCTTCTCTTTTATTGTTCGCAATACTAATACCTATAGATGATCCACATTTACAAGGCTTTATAATTATAGGATATTCTAAATCTTTTAATTCAATATTTTCACTATATATTAAGTATGGAACTTGAGGTATTGAGAATTTTTCTAAAATAAGCTTTGTTAACATCTTATCAAAACACACCAAACTACTATATGAATCACAACCAACATATTTAACATTTGAAAGTTCAAATAAACTTTGTAGTTTTCCATCTTCTCCAGTACTTCCATGTATCATAGGAAAAACTATATCAAAACCTTTTAAATATTCAATAACATTATCTACTTTATTTAAAATATTCTCCTTCCAATTTTTATCTATTTTTACATTTTTAATAATTTCATAGAAGTTATTATCAAAGTCTATTCCAACTAGTTTGTAGTCAAATTTATTTTCATCTATATTATCTATAATAAAATTAACTGAATTACACGATATTTCGTGTTCAAAAGAATTTCCTCCAAATAAAATTAAAACTTTTTTCAAAAAATCACCTAATATATATTATGAAAATAAAGCTTAATTATACTAAATGTAAAAGTTTATAAATTAATATTATAAGCATTTTTGATTTTAGTAGATTAAAATGATAGATTTATTAATAAAAATATGTTAAAATATTGATATATAAAAGAAAATGAAAAAGGTGAAAAAATGGGAAAGATAATAGCGTTCGTTAACCAAAAAGGTGGCGTAGGAAAAACAACATCTAGTATAAATTTAGCAGCTTCCCTAGGACTTTTAGGTAAAAAAACATTACTTGTAGATTTAGATCCTCAAGGAAATAGTACTACAGGTGTTGGAGTAGATAAAGGTGGACTAGAAAAGAGTGTATATGAACTTCTAGTTGGTAGAGCTGATGTAAAACAAATTGTTGTTAAAACTAAATTTAAAAACTTATATTTAATACCTGCATCTATTAATTTAGCGGGAGTAGATATGGAACTTATGGAGATGTCAAGGCAAGATCACGAATTTGTACCTCAAGTTCAGTTAAAAAAATACTTAAATGAAATAAAAGATATATTCGATTATATAATTTTAGATTGTCCTCCATCACTTGGTTTAATAACTACAAATGCACTTGCAGCATCAAATTCTGTTATAATTCCAGTACAATGTGAATTTTTCGCACTAGAAGGAATTATGCAACTGTTAAATTCAATAATGATAGCTCAAAAAAAATTAAATCCAAGTTTGGATATAGAAGGTGTTTTACTTACAATGCTTGATAATAGAACAAATCTAGGACTTGAAGTAGTGGAAGAAATAAAAAGTTATTTTAAAGAAAAAGTATATGATACTATAATTCCACGACTTGTAAGATTATCAGAAGCACCAAGTTATGGAAAACCAATACATGCATATGATCCTAAGAGTAGAGGAACAGAAGCATATATCAATTTGGCTAAAGAGGTGATTGAGAGAAATGGAAACTAGAAAAAAGGCACTTGGTAGAGGTTTAGAACAATTATTCAATACAGAAAATTTAGATTTAAATAGTTTTGAGAAAGTAGTATACGAAACAGCTACAAGAGAAGAAATTATAGATATAAATTTAGATGAATTAAGACCTAATCCATATCAGCCTAGAAAAGTATTTGATGATGCATCATTAAGTGAGTTAGCTGAATCTATAAAAGAACACGGAGTATTTCAACCAATTATAGTAAAAAAAAGTATAAAAGGATATGAAATAATAGCTGGAGAAAGAAGAGTTAGAGCTTCTAAAATGGCAGGGCTTACTTCTATTCCCGCACTCATTCGTAATTTAAATGATGAACAAATGATGGAAATCGCATTACTTGAAAATTTACAAAGAGAAAATTTAAGTGCGATAGAAGAAGCAATTGCCTATAAATCAATGATAGAAAAACTATCACTTACTCAAGATGAATTATCAAAGAAAGTAGGAAAAAGTAGAAGCCATATAACAAACATTTTAGGACTTTTAAGATTACCTAAAGAAGTTCAAAAAATGGTTGCGACTAATAAGTTAAGTATGGGACATGCTAGAGTATTAAGTAAATTAGAAGATGAAGAAAAGATAATAGAACTCGCAAATGAAATAGTAAATAAGAAAATACCAGTTAGGGAATTAGAAGAAGAATCTACGAATGAAAATAAAAAAGTAAAAATAGAAAGGCATTCAAAACCAGTAAATGCAGATTTTAAATATGTAGAAGAATTATTAAGAGAAAAGCTAGATACAAAAGTAAAGATAAAAGATAAAAAGATTGAAATATCATTTAATAATACAGCAGATTTAAATAGAATATTAGAAGTTTTAAATATAAAGGAGTAATTTATGGAAAAAATAATAGAATTTTTGTTAAAAAAAGAGGTAATAGTACCAGTCATAGTAGTAATAGTTGGGTTTTTGTTATGTGTTATAGCTAAAAAAATAATTTATAGAATATTTAATTTTAAAATATTAAAAGTTAAAGATGGAAAGAAAAAATCAATAGTTAATTTAATAAGTAATATAGTTGTATTTATAATAGTTTTTATATGTGCGATGATAATACTAGATACATATGGTGTTGATACAGCTTCATTTATCGCATCTCTCGGTATAATGGGACTTATTATAGGTCTTGCTCTTCAAGATTTATTAAAAGATTTTATAGTAGGTATGTCTATTATATTTGAAGGTCAATTTTCTATAGGTGATATTGTAAGCATAGGTGGATTTAAAGGAGAGGTTTTACCATCAAGTTTAAGAACTACAAAACTAAAAGCAGAAACAGGAGAAATAAAGATAATATATAATAGAAATATAGCTGAGGTAATAAACTTTAGTATGGGGCATACAGATCTATTTATAGATATAAATATGCCAAAAAATACTGATGTAGAAGGATTAAAAGAAATACTTGCTAATTTATGTTCAAAAATAAAAGAAGAATATAATTTAGATGAAATGGATTATATAGAAGAAGAATCAAATAAAAACATGAATTTTAGACTAGTTGGAAGTTCAACTAAACTTGAAAAAACTCATTTAGAAAAAGAACTAAAAAAAGAAGTAATATCAAGCTTTAAAGAGAAAAATATAACTTTATCAGCAAATCAAGTGGTGATACATTTTGGATAAGGAATATAAACTAGGAAGCAAAGTTATAATGAAAAAACAACATCCTTGTGGAACTAATGAATGGGAAATAACTAGAGTTGGGGCAGACATTAAGATAAAATGTTTAAATTGTGGTAGAGAGATAATGCTTACAAGAATAGAGTTTAATAAAAAACTTAAAAAAGTTACAAATTATTAGGAGGAGTACCGTGAGAAAGAAAAGAACTATTGGCCCTGTTGTAGAAATAATGCTTCTTGCACTAATCATATCAGTATTATCACTAATATTAAATTTGGTAGGCTTTACAGGATATGTAACAGAAGCAGGTACGTTTATAACTACATTAAATGTAGTAAATAATATTTTTACAACAACAGGAATAAAATACTTATTAAATAATTCTTTAACTATATTTCAAAGTTTAGAGCCTTTAGCTATAGTTATAATATCTTTAATAGCAGTTTCAATATTAGAATCTAGTGGTCTTTTAAAGCACGTATTTTCATATGCAAAAAGAATAAAACCTATATATTTAACCGCACTAGTAATATTTATTGGAATTATATCTACATTTATTGGAGATTATAGTTATGCATTATTATTACCTCTTTCAGGAGTATTATATAAATATATAGGTAGAAATTCTAGCTTAGGTGTACTAACTATGTTTATCGCAATAACAGTAGGTTATGGTACAGGAATAATTTATAACTATAATATGTATGAATTAGGTAATATAACAGAAGCATCTGCACAAGCTATAAGTGCGAATTATAATTATGAATTATTATCTAATCTATTTATATTAATTGTATCTACAATATCTTTAACAATAGTTGGTACTATTGCTTTAGAAAGAATGGCTAAAAAATATAAAAGAAATGAATATACAGATAATTTAAATACATCAAAAAAAGCTCTTAAAATAACATCTTTAGTATTTTTATTAATAATGATAGTATTAATTTACTGTGTAATACCAGGATTACCATATTCAGGAATTTTACTTGATAAAACTGAACCTACATATATAGGAAAATTATTTGGTCCAGGTGCAACTCTTAGAAATGGTTTAATATTTTTAATAATAGCTGTATTTATAATATGTGGTTTAATATATGGTAGTATATCTAGAAATATAAAAAATAGTAATGATTATAGTAAAGCACTTACTAAATCATTTGAAAATACTGGATATATATTTGTACTATTGTTCTTCATATCAATATTATATGAAATAATAGATTGGACAAATATATCTACAGTTATTACTACTAAAATAGTTGATTTTATAGGTTCAACTAATCTATCTGGGATTGTATTAGTAATAGTTGCTTTATTTTCAATAATATTAATCTCACTAATTATTCCAGCATCCGTTACAAAATGGACGTTAATCGCACCTATATATGTACCATTATTAATGAGAGCTAATATAAGCCCATCATTTGCTCAAACAATATTTTTAGCTGCTGATTCAGTTGGGAAATTATTATCTCCTATATACATATATTTAATAATAACGATTGGATTTATGTATAAATATGATAATGATTCAAATAAGAGTATATTAGGAACTATGAAGAAAGCTATGCCTGCAATATTATTAGTTTCACTTGTATGGATAGTAATAATAATAGGCTGGTATTTACTTGGAATGCCTATGGGTATAAATACACGTGTAACATTATAATTTACATATGTTTACACGTTTTATTAAAATATTTCCCAATAATATTTATAAGTTATTGACCCCTAAAAACTACTCAGATATAATAAAATTGTAATGTCAATAATAGATATTACTATGAGTAGTTCTATTAAAGAATAAAGGGGACATTAAATAAAAATATTAGATTAAAGTCTAATGTTTTTATTTTAAAAATTTTTTTAGTATTGAAAAAAGTAAAAAAACATGATAATATTTTAATAGTACGGAGAGTACAGTAGAGAAAGGAAGAGGTAAAAGTTATGAATAGAACAAATGTTCGTACGGGGGGGGGGTCATTTTTAGTATATAGAAATGGCTTTACCCTAATAGAGCTTTTAGCAGTTATAGTTATACTAGCAATAATAGCTCTAATAGCTACACCAACAATACTAAATATAATAGAAGATACAAGAAGACAAGCAGTATTAAGAAGTGGAGAATTATATTTAGAAGGTGTAAAAG
>CANROP010000017.1 GCA_947632265.1 uncultured Bacilli bacterium | reverse complement strand
ACTAGAAAAGGTAATTATTCATTAAATCAAACTGCTAAAAAGGCTGGAGTTAAAAATTTTGATAAATTTCATAATGCGGGTTATAGAGGCTTATATAACGGGGAAACAGCAGATGATATTGCTAAAAGAAAAGGCTTAAGATATAGAGAAGATATTTTAGATAATATGGGTAGTGAGGAACTTGCTGCCAATTTATTTAGAATTACTCAAACAGAATCTAAATTAAAAAGAGAAAATATTAAAACTGAAAAAGAATCAAATCAAGTACATTATACAGTTGGTAAAAATATTAGAGAAGTTATTAAAAAAAATGGTGGAACAATGCCAGAAGATTTACCAACACCAAATAAAAGTCTTAAAGAATTAGAAAAAGAAATGAAGCAAGGAAAAATAGAAATGAAATAAATTTAAAAAATGTATTTATGAAAGTATTAAACATATTGATGAATATGGATAAGAGTATTTGGTTGTAAGTTAAGTAATTATAACTATGAAGGCCATTTTGCCGATGTCGGGAAAATGGTATCTATAGGTTTATGTGAGAGAATAAATATCGTTTGTCATTTAATTAAAATATAAAAAATATCAGTAAAATACTCATAAGAGATAATACTTTTAGATAGAACTACAAACTCTATAAAATAATAAAATGTTTTAACATTTATAGGACATAATTTGTCCTTTTTTTCATATATTTTTATAGGTGGTAATGTGAAGAAGATTATTATATTATTGTTATTGTTAATACCTATTAAAGTATTTGCGATTGAGACTAGCGCTAGAAGTGCGATACTTATGGATATAGACACTAATAGAATTTTATATGAAAAAAATATAAATGAAAAAAGAAGTGTAGCAAGTATTTCAAAAATAATGACTGCAGTAGTTTCAATAGAATCAGGTAAATTAGATGATATAGTTACAGTAGGTAGTGAAATAGATGAGGCTTATGGATCTGGTATATATATACAAAAGGGAGAAAAACTTACACTTAGAGATTTGTTATATGGCCTTATGCTTAGAAGTGGTAATGATGCTGCTCTTGCGATTGCTAAATACGTTGGAGGAAGTGTAGATAATTTTGTAGTTATGATGAATGATAAAGCAAAAGAATTAAAAATGACTAATACAACATTTAATAATCCTAGTGGATTAGATAGCGAAGAGGGAAATTATTCTACAGCTTTAGATATGGCAATGCTTACAAGTTATGCTATGAAATTAGATGAGTATAAAAAAATAACATCTACGAAAAAATATACTTTAACTACAAATAAAAACACATATCTTTGGATAAATAAAAATAAACTTTTATCTACGTATAAATATACAACAGGAGGTAAAACAGGTTTTACTGAGATTGCTAAAAGAACTTTAGTTACAACAGCGAGTAAAGATAATATAAATTTAGTAGTAGTAACATTAAATGATGGAAATGATTGGAATGATCATAGAGAATTATTTGAATATGGCTTTAATAATTACACCTATATGGAGTTATTAAAAAAAGGAAAAATAAATATATACAATGAAGATTATTATAGTGATTATGAATTATATGTATTAAATAATTATGGTTATCTACTTAGTAACAATGAAGAGGAAAGTTTACTTTACAAATATGAATTAGAAAAGAAAAGAAAATTTAATGATGGTGATAATGTTGGATTACTTAAAATATATTTAGGAGATAAGGAAATTCATGAAGAAAAAATTTATGTAAGAAATATAAAAGTAAAAAAATCATTCTTTGATAAGTTAAAGGAATGGTTTAGTAATTTATGGTAAATATAATATGGATGTTATTAATAGGTATAGGAATATGTTATGGAATATTTACAAATAATTTAGATACCGTTAATACAACTATCATAGATAGTACTAAGGTAAGTTTAGATATGCTATTTAAAATATTTCCTGTAGTAGCTCTTTGGATGGGACTTATGAAAATAGCAGAGAAATCAAAATTATTAGAAAAGATGTCAACTAAATTATCTCCATTTTTAACTAAGCTATTTCCAGAAATACCAAAGGGTCATGAATCACTTAGTCTAATCGCAAGCAATATAATTGCTAATATATTTGGCCTAGGTAGTGCAGCAACTCCATTTGGACTTAAAGCCATGTCATCTTTACAAAAGTTAAATAAGAATAAAAATAGTGCTTCTAGATCTATGATTACATTCTTAGTAATAAATACAAGTGGTTTAACTATAATACCTACTACTATAATTTCATTAAGATTGATGCATGGTAGTAGTAATCCAACAAGAATAGTTTTAGCTTGCTTAATTAGTACTATATCATCTACAATAGGAGGTATTATAGTAGATAGAATTTTAGCAAGGAGGTATAAGGATTAACTTTATTTCTAATTTAATAATTCCTATTATAGTATTAGTAATAATAATATATGGATATATAAAAAAAGTAGATGTTTATGATACTTTTATAGATGGGGTAAAAGAAAGTTTTTCTATGATACTTAATTTGTTTCCAACTTTTATCGCAATGATTTTAGCAGTTAATCTATTCGTGAATAGTGGATTTTTAGATTTCGTTTTAAATATATTAAAACCTATATTTAATTATATAAGAGTACCTGTTGAAATACTACCTCTAGCAATCATCCGTCCAATTTCTGGAAGTGCCTCCCTTGCTTATTTAAATAATATATATTCAGTTCATGGAACAGATAGTTTTATAGGTTTACTAGGTTCTGTTATGCAAGGAAGTACAGATACAACTCTTTATGTAATAAGCCTTTATTTTGGAAGTATAGGTATAAAAAAAATAAGATATAGTTTAGTTGCTGGACTATGTGCGGATATAATAGGTATAATCGCAAGTATTATAGTTGTAAATTTACTTTTTTCTTGATAAAAAAATATAAATACTGTATAATCTTTTTAGGTGATTTTATGGAGCGATTACAGAAAGTTATAGCTTTATCTGGTTATTGTTCTAGGAGAAAGGCAGAAGAATTAATAAACGAAGGAAAAGTTAAAGTAAACGGAAAAATTATAAGGGAACAAGGCGTAAAAGTAGATATATCTGACTATATTGAGGTAGAGGGTAATGATATAAAAAAAATAGAAGATAAAGTATATTACTTATTAAATAAACCAAGAGGAGTGATTGCTACTGCAAAAGATGATTTAGGTAGAAAAACGGTAGTAGATTTAATAAAAACTAATAAAAGAATATACCCTATTGGAAGACTTGACTATGATACTACAGGTCTTATAATACTTACAAATGATGGAGAACTTACAAATTTCTTAACTCATCCAAAAAACGAAATAGAAAAAGTATATGTAGCTAAAATTAAAGGATTAATAACAAAAGAAGATTTAAGTAAATTATGTAGAGGTGTTATAATAGATGGTAAAAAGACAAGTAAGGCTAAAGCAAAAATTTTAAAAATAGATAAAAAAACAAATTCAAGTATTATAAAATTAATAATACATGAAGGAAGAAATCATCAAGTTAAAAAAATGTTTGAAGCTATTGGATATGAAGTACTTAAATTAAAAAGAGAAAGTGTTTCTTTCCTAACTTTAGATGGATTAAAATCTGGAGAATATAGAGAATTATCTATAAAAGAGGTAAAAAAACTTTATGGAGATAATAAAAAATAGGTTTAAATTTTGACTTATTTTTTTGTTATAAATGGAAAAATGTGATAAAACGTGCTAAAAAAGTCGGAATTTTGTGATAGAAAGGGTTAAAATGGCTGGGATTTTGTGATATAATTGTTCTAGAGGTGATAATATGGCAAGACTTAGAAGAAAAATTGATAAATTTTTAATAGATTGGAAGAGCGATAATGATAGACTTCCACTTATAGTAAAGGGTGCACGACAGATAGGTAAAACTGATGCAATAGAAAATTTTGCTAAAAATAATTATAAAAATTTAGTTGAAATTAATTTTAATCTTCAAAAACAATATAAAACTATTTTTGATAATGGTTTTGAGGTGGATACAATTATTAGAAACATTTCATTAATTAATCCTAATTTTGTTTTCGAACCTGGAGAAACACTTATATTTTTCGATGAAGTTCAAGATTGTATTAATACAGCTACATCATTAAAATCTTTTAATATAGATGGAAGATATGATGTTATTTGTTCAGGCTCACTTATGGGAATAAATTATAATGAAATTGAGTCAAATAGTGTAGGAAATAAACAGGATTATGAAATGTATTCCATGGATTTTGAGGAATTTCTTTGGGCTAAAGGTTATAAGGATAGTCAAATAGAAGAGATGTATTCTTATATGTTGAAAGTTCTTCCTATGCCACAAATTATGTATGATGTAATGCTTGATAATTTTAGTGAATATATGATTATTGGTGGAATGCCTGCAATCGTAAGTAAATTTATACAAGATAAAAATTATAGTGGTGTTTTAAATATGCAAAAGCAAATTATAAATGACTATAAAGAAGATATTACAAAATATGCATCAGGCCTTGATCAGACTAGAGTCTTAAATGTTTACAATAAAATACCAGTGTTTTTAGGTAATGAAAATAAGAAGTTTCAAATCTCTAAAATTGAACATGGTGCAAGAAACAGAGAATATATTGGCACAATAGATTGGCTTAATAATGCTGGAATTATAAATTTATGTTATTGTATGGAGCAACCAGAATTACCTTTAAAAGGAAATTATAATCCAGATAATTATAGAGTATATTTTAGAGATACTGGATTATTGATAGGTTCTTTAGATGATGAATCACAAGAAGATTTAAGAAATAATAAAAATTTTAATACATATAAAGGTGCAATATATGAAAATATTGTGGCTGATATGTTGGTGAAGTCAGGTTATTCATTATATTTTTATAAAAATGAAAAAGGTACAGTTAAAATGGATTTTTTTGTAAGAGATAAAGATACACTAATACCTGTTGAAGTAAAATCAAATGATAACAGCACGATCTCGCTTAATAATCTAATTGATAATAAGCAATATAAAGATATAAAATACGGAATTAAATTGTGCAACAAAAATATTGGATTTAATGGTAAATTTTATACATTTCCTTACTTTTTAACGTTTTTATTAAAAAGATTTTTAAAAGAAAAATAAAAAAAGGAATTTTTATTCCTCATCATTTGGACAAGATATTGCTACAGTAGGGCATCCTTCCATCGCATCTCTTGCATCAGCTTCTAAATCTTCATCAACTTTATCAACATAGGCATGAGCTCGACCATCACTTTCAATCTCGAAAACTTCAGGGCATGTAGCTTGGCATTGACCACATCCTATACATAAATCTTTATCAACTTCAAATTTCATAACATCCTCCTACTTAGAATTATAAATAAAATACAGTAAAAAATCAAGTAAAATATTTAATTATTTTAAAAAGTATGATATATTAATATTAGGGTGATAATATGGCTAGTAGGATGGATCGTTATTATAAAGATGAATTAATTAATCAAGGCCGTAGTACAAAGAATAAAAGTTTATATGAACAAATAGATGATTTACATAACTATACAAATATAGAAGGTGTTGCAACTATAGAAAATACTAATGAAATAGATTTATCTAAAGTTCAAGAATTATTAAAAAATAGAGAAAGTTCTATAAAGCAAAGACAATTTAGAAGAATAACAAAAGAAGAAGAACAAAAAGAAGAACCAGTAGTAGAAGAAGTAGAAGAAACTAAAAATTACGATATAAATGATTTACTTTCTAAAGTAAAAGAAGAATCAAGTAAAAATCCAGATAGAAGTTTAACTAAAGAACAATATGAACTTTTAAAAAGTTTAAATTTAAGACAAAAAGAATCAGAAAAGAAAAAAGAAGAGGAAACTCTTGAAAATACAAAAAGTTTTGTAACAGATGATATAGGCCTACTAGATGAACTTAAATCAAATACTATGGTTGGCGATGCTTCATCAATAAAGAAAATATTGGAAGAAGAAAAACAAAATCACAAAATGGATAATACATCAACTATGGAGATAGATAAAACTTTTTATACATCTAGTATGGGATTTACTAGAAAAGATTTTGAAGAGTTAAAAGATATGAATCATAAGTTAAAAGATGGTAATAAATTTATAATAATATTACTTGTATCTTTAATTTCTATTGTAGTTATAGTAACTTTAATATTGTTATTAAAATAGACAAAATCATTCTTTGCTTGATTTTGTCTTTTTGATTGATATTATAATAATTATAAATATTGAAAATAATGTAATAGTTATAGGAATTATACTTTTCATTAAATTATCTAAATAAATATTATATTTTGATAGAAATAATGTTCCTATAATTACTAAAAAGCAAACACAAAAATATATAATATTAGTGTTTTTAAATTTAAAACTAGATTTAATATTATCTCCAATAAAGTATATTGCGAGTATATTATACATAAATACATCAAATAATAACTGCATAACTAGTATACTTTCTATTCTTGAATTTAGTCCAAATAAAGATACATGTTTTAATACATGAAAGGCTGCATATTCATATAAAGAAGATAGTTCATACCCAAATACAGCTATAGTTTGAAATACTAGTATAAATATAGTAACAGCTGATAAAATACTAGATATTATCAAATATTTTTTAATTTTAGGTTTATCAATTTTATCTTTTGGTATAGATGTTAATAATAACATTGGAGTTATATTAAAAGCATAAAATATATTTAATCCTTCTATATAATTTATAGGAGATGAAGTAAATAATGGTTTTAAGTTATCAAAGTTAATCGTTTGTACAAGTCCTAATGAACTTATTATAAGAAGAACTAATCCTATATAAAAAAGTATTAAACTAGTTCTAGAAATAGTATTTATACCTTTTGAAAGTATATACAAAGTAGCTAATCCAAATAAAATTGAGATTGCAAGTATTGGAGTTTTTGTTAAAAATTGACTTTGTATAAAACTATTTAAACATAAGAAATTTAAAGTACACATAAAATACGTAAATATAATACAAATTATTAGAATTAATAAACTTATTTTTTTATTAAATAGTTTATTTAATTTTTGTGAAAAATTTAAAGATGGTTCAAAATTCATAAAACTGTTAACTATAAATACTAAGATTATACTTGGAATTATACTTAAAAGAGGTATTATAAAGCTATCTTGTTTCATAACACTTATTAATCCATTAAATGTAATACCAATTAAGAAAGCTCTAGTTACAAAGTAATTTATAGTTGAAAATTCTAAATTAGTAATCTTCTTTTTGTTCATGTATTTCCTCCAAACTATTTTTTGATGATACTTTAGTTTTAAATATTAAATTACTATCTATATTTATTTTTATTTTATCTAAATTTTTATTCCAATCATCTTTAACTTTTTCAAAATATTTTGGATGATTTTGATAGAATCTAAGTCCAAATCCAAATATGTCACTTTTATTTTTAATGGCTAGATTTATTGCTTCATTTATAAAACTTTTAATTTTATTATTTGCTTTCTTTTGTAAATCTTCTATTACTTTTGAATCTTCTATATCTATATCTCCTTTTATTTCTATTATTCTTGCTTCTCCATTAACTTTTATATCAACTATTGGTTTATCATTTTTAATAGATGTTTTAATATCGGATTTAAAGGCATTTGTATCAACTACAACATAACCATTTTCATAATCTAAAGTTAAGTACATCTCACTAACTTTATTGTTTATTATGTTTATTCCAAGACTTTCGTTATGTGTACTAAAATCTACTAATTTATCTCCCTTAAATAAGGCTAAGTTACCGAGCTTTATATAAGATTTAGGTTCACTTGATTCAAGGTTTTCTTTGCTTTCTCCTAGACTTGGATCTCCTATAACAGATATTGTACTAATAACAGGTTCTATACCATCTCTAAGTAAAATAGAAAGTAGGTCGTTAAAACTTACAGATGATATTGCACCTTGAAGATCTGTAGTATATTTTAAATTATCTGATATATTTTGTGATGGGAAACTAGCTAGTGGAGTTACTATTTTTAATGTATCTTTTGCTTTTGTTTCATGTGCGATTGCGACATAGAAATTATTTCTCGCACTAGTATATCTAACAAATAAATCTATAACATTATCAAGTCCATCTTTTGCGATATCTTCAGATAAAACTAATACGGAAAAACTACCTATATATAATTCTTTAGGAGATATTAAACCGATATTTTTTAATGCCTCAAATAAAGAATTACCACATCCACTATAAACGACTATTTGGGCTTGACTAGAATCTGAATTATCTTTACTACTTTTAGGTGCATTTGAAATTAAAGCACTTACTTCATATTCATCATCTTTTTTATCTACTGCAATCCCAGTAACTATTGAATAATCGTTTAATTCTTTATAGTTCCAACACCCTGTTAGGCATAGTAATAATCCAAAACTAATTATTATTTTCTTCATTTCTATCACCCATTCTTTTTACATTTTTAGTAAGATATGTAGGTCTGTTTTTTAAATTTTTAGTAGATACTTTAATTAGACTATCTTTAAGACTTCTAATATTTAATGGACTAAATGGTGTTAAATATGGTGTACCTAAACATTCTAAACTAGATAGTTTAGCAATAAATACTATGAAAGCGACAAGGAATCCAACTATGCCCATAAAAGTAGAAGCGAGAATAAATATAAGTCTCCATTCTCTTACTGCATCTATTATATCTACATCATAAAATACTAATTCACAAATAGATGTTAAAGCAACTACAATTATGACTATTGGAGACACAATACCAGCTGCAACCGCTGCATCTCCAAGTATTAAAGCACCCACTACGTTCATCGCACTACCAGAAAAAGATGGAGAGTGAATATCTGCCTCTCTTAGTACTTCAAATGTTAAAACAAAAAGTAATACCTCTATCGCACTAGGAAATGGTACACCATCTCTTTGGGTCGCTAATGAAATAAGTAATTGATCTGGTATTATCTCATGGTTAAATGTCATAAGTGCGATATATAAGGCTGGAGTTATAAGAGCTAAAAAGAAGCATATAACACGTATTATTCTAGAAAAAGATATATTAAAAGATTTTTGATAATAATCTTCAGGAGAATGAATAAAATCGCTAAGTACTGCAGGAAGTATTAATACAAATGGTGAATTTTCAACTAGTATTACAATTTTCCCATTTAAAAGTGAGTTACAAGCATGGTCAGGTCTTTCGGTACTTATTATTTTAGGAAATACTGATTTTTGATTTTTTTCAATTAAATCTCTTATATATCCACTATCTAAAATACCATCTATATCAATTTTTTTTAATTCATCTAAAATCTTTTCAATTTTAAAACTTGGTACTATATCTTTTATGTATGCGACAGTTACTTTAGTTTTTGTTCTAAGGCCAACTTTAACATCTTCATACCACAAGTTTGGGTCTTTAATTCTTTTTCTAATAAGACCTAAATTTTTATTGTGATTTTCTGTAAAACTATCTTTAGGACCTCTAATAATAGTTTCACTTGTAGATTCAACGACTCCTCTATCTAGAGACTCCCTTGTTTCTATTATTATAGCTTTATTACTATCATCTACAATAACTGCTGTAAATCCACTAGCTAAATAATAAAATAAATCTTCGTAAGTTTCTACTGATTTCATGTTACTATTATATATACTATTTTTTACTTGATTATAAAGTGATTCAAATAATTTTTTCCTATCTAAATTAGTTATAGCTTTATTTAAAAAGTCACTTATTTTATCATCACTACTTACACTCTCTAAAAATATATAACCTACTCTATAGTTCTTTTTTTCTATTATTCTAGTGACAATATCGCTACTTTTACCATTCATTTTATTAATAGTTTCAAATACTTTATCTATATTATTATGAAGGTTCATAAGATCACCTATGGTTATTATTTCCATTAAACTTAAAATTATAAATATTTTCTTTACAACGAAAAAAAACTATAATATAATGTTATTAGGGTGGTTTTATGGAAAACATACTTAAAATAAAAAATCTAAATTATAAAAATATATTAAAAGATATATCTTTAAATTTAGATGAAAACAGTTTTAATGTTTTAATAGGTCCAAGTGGTAGTGGAAAATCTACTTTAGTAAAATGTATTGTAGGCTTATTAAAATATGAAGGATTTATTTATATCGATAACAACCTTATAGATAGTAAAAATATTTATGAACTTAGAAAAAACTTTGGAATAATGCTTGATAACTCTTTTTTAGAAGATGAAAGTGTGTTATATAATATTATGTATCCTTTAATTAATTTAAAATATGATTTAGAAATCGCTAGAAAAGAAGCATATTCTATCGCAAGTAGTTTAGGTATTGAGGATTTACTTTTATTAAACGTTAAAGATTTATCTATTTCTAAAAGAAAACTTGTATCTTTATCTAGAACTTTAATTTCTAAACCAAGAATTTTAATAATAGATGATTCTTTTGATGAATTAGATAATAGTTATAGAAAAAAAATAATAAATTATTTAAAGGGTATAACTTCAACAGTAATTTTTGTAACTAATAATGAAGAAGATATTTTGCTTTCTGATAAGGTAATAATTATTAATGATGGAAAAATTATTTCACATATCGATATGAAAAAAGCAATAGAAGATGAAAGACTATTTACTAAGAATAATTTAAAACTACCTTTTTTAGTTGAACTATCACATAAATTAAAAGATTATAACCTAATAGATGATGTAATTTTAGATACTAAGGAAATGGTGGATGTAATATGGAAATAACTTTAAAAAATGTATATTATAAAAACTTGAAAAATTTAAATATTAGTTTTAAAGAAAATGAAATTACATCTATAATAGGAAAAAATGGTTCTGGTAAAAGTAGCATATTAAATTTAATATATGGATTAAGTTTTCTAGAATCTGGAGAGTTAAAGATAGGTAAAAATATACTAAATAAAAATACTAAGAAGAAAACATTAACAAATATTAGGAATGATATATCATATTTAAATGAAAATTATTTAGAAGAAATATTAATGGGTTCTATTAAAGATAATTTAGATAATATAAATGAGGAAAGGCTTGATGAACTTCTTAAATTATTTTTCTTAGATAAATCTATACTTGATAAAGATTATATCAAATTAAGTAATGGAGAAAAAAAGAAGATGTTACTTATATCTATACTTTTAAAAGATAAAAAGATAATACTTTTAGATAATCCTAATAGTGGTCTTGATTATAGGAGTATACAATCTTTAGTAAAAATACTTAGAAAAGAAAAAAGAAATGGTAAGATTATAATAATTGTATCTAATAATTCTGATTTTTTATTACAAGTATCAGATAATGTAGTAGCTATAGATAAATGTAAGATTATAGTTCAAGATGAAAAATATAATGTATTTACTAAACGTAAATTACTTGATAAGTGCTTTATAGATGTACCAAGAGTTTTAGATTTTGAAATGAGTGTTAAAGATTTAAAAGATGTAAAGTTAGGATATAGGGATAATGTTAATGATTTATTAAAGGATATTTATAGAAATGCAAAATAATATTATTAATAAAATTTCTCCAACAGTTAGAATAATAATATCCCTAATATTAATTTTTACTCTTGTAGTATCAAAATCTATATTCTTAAATCTATTCTTATCTATATTAATTTTAATTATTATAATTTTATCAAATATAAAAATAAAAGATTATTTAATAAATTTTAAAATATTTATTCCATGGATTATATATTCTATTTTGTTATATATAATTATTTATAGGAATGTACCTATGACATTTATGTTTTCATATAAAATATTACTTATAGTTTTACTTATTGAAACATTTATTATAAGTGTAAATTATGATGATTTAAATACTGGTATATATACTATTATTTATCCTTTACATGTATTAGGATTTAATATAAATAATATTTCAGAAAGTGTTTCACTTTACACATATTATATTAAGTATTTTAATGAATCAAGTAATATAATCAAAAAATCATATGAGTTAGATAACAAAGTAAAATATAGTGTAAAAGATTATATTATTCCTAGATTAATTATTTCTAATAAAAATATTATTGATTTAAAGACATCTTTAAGAGTTAATTTTTATGAATCTAAAAAAGATAAATTAGATATAAAATCTATAGTAATTTTAATATTATTTGTAATTTTATTTATATTAGTTATCTTTAAGGAAGTGGTAAAGTGAAGTATCTTATTACATTTTCTTATGATGGATCTAAGTATAGTGGTTATCAAAAACAACCTAAAAAAAGAACTATACAAAATGAACTTGAAAAAGTACTAACAAAGATAAATTCTAATAAAAAAGTAACTATTTCAGCATCTGGTAGAACGGATGCTGGTGTTCATGCATATAATCAAAAAGCACATTTCTCTTTAGATAATGAATTTGATTTAGATAAATTAAAACATTCGATAAATAGTTTAATACCAGATGATATATATATAAAAAATGTAACTAAAGTAGACGATGATTTTCATGCTAGATTTAGTGTTAAAGCAAAAGAATATATATATAAAATAAATATAGGAGAATATAATCCTATAGAAAAAGACTATATCTTTCAATATAATAAAGAATTAGATATACCTGAAATGGAGAAAGCATTAAAATACTTAGAGGGTACTCATGATTTTAAATCATTTGTAAAAGCTAAAGATATAAAAGAAGATACTACAAGAACAATAATAAAAGCTAAGTTAATTAAAGATCATAATTTAATAACAATATCCCTACTAGGTACAGGATTTATGAGATATATGGTTAGAAATATAGTTGGAATGTTAATAGAAATAGGAGAGGGCAAACGTAAAAGTGAAGATTTAATTGACATATTAAATCAAAAAGATAGAACTAAAGCTGGAATGTGTGCTAAAGCATGTGGACTATATTTAAATGATGTATATTATGAATAAATTATTTTAAAAAAAATTAAAAAATACTAAATTTAAAAAAATGAATAGTAAAAAATGCAGTAATTAAAAAATTGTGTGCAGAAATTTAAATTCTGCATTTTTGTGTGCAAAACATTAAAAATGCTTCTTTGACTTTAGTTTATGGGTGTTATATAGTGTAAATGGTTATTTTACTATGACAGATGAAAATTTATTTAATGAAGAAATGTATGCTTTTGATAATGGTGTAGTAGTTAATTCTATAATGAATAATTATGTTTATTTAAAATTAACTAAAAACAATTATGATATTTCTGAAGTAAATGTAAAAAAAATATATTAAAAAAATGTTTAGATCTGTAAGATTCATGATATAACATTTTACACTTATTATCAATAAACCTTTATATTTAAGAAAAAATGAGTATAATAATAAGTGTGTTGGTTTATTATCTCTCTTTGAGCAAAAGTTATAATACTCCAACACTTTTTTATTTTTCAATATTTTCAGTAAATTTATTATAGTTTACTGATTTTTCATTAGAAATTTGGTACAATAGTTTTAGAAGGTGATACTAGTGTTAAAAACAGATAAGGAATTATGCGAAATATTAAATGAATTAATAAATTATTCTGAAGGAGAATGTGTTGAATTTAAAAGAGCTGAAAATGATTTTGATATTGATAAATTAGGTAAATATTTTTCTGCGATTAGCAACGAATCAACATTGAGAAATAAGCAATATGGATGGATTGTTTTTGGCATAGATGATAAAACACATGAATATACCAATACTAAATATCATTATGATAACAATTTTAATAGTGTAAAAAAGCAAATTTCTGATAATACCACTGATAATGTAACATTCATTGAAGTTTATAGTTTAGAAGTAAATGAAAAAAGAGTTATAATGTTTCAAGTACCAGCAGCATCTGGGACACCAATGAATTGGAAAGGATTTCCTTATGGACGTAGTGGAGAATCGTTAGTCTCCCTTACTTCAAATAAAATAGAACAAATAAAAGCTACTGCTAATTATGATTGGTCAAGACAAATAATAGATGAAGCAACGATTGGTAATTTAGATAAGGAAGCAATAAAACTTGCGAGAGAGCAGTTTAAAAAGAAACATAAAGGAAAACCTATTGCAGATGAAATAGATATTCTATCAGATATTGATTTTCTAAATAAAGCTAAAGTTACTTTAGATGGAAAAATTACTTTTGCTGCTATGTTATTATTAGGAAAAAATGACGATGATTACTTAATGAATGGTTATACACCTAGAATGACTTGGAAACTATATGATGAAAGAAATGTTATCGATTATGAACACTTTGGCATTCCATTTATAATTAATATAGAAAAAATCAAGAATAAAATTAGAAATTTAAGATATCGCTATATGATAAATGAAAACACATTATTTCCAAATGAGGTTGATCAATATGATAATTATATACTTCGTGAATTAATTAATAATTGCATAGTCCACCAAGATTATAGATTAAAAGGAATAATAAATGTAATGGAATTTAAAGATAAGTTAATAATAACGAATGAAGGTAACTTTATTCCACAGAATATTGAAAATGTTTTAAAAGATGGATATTCCTCACCATATTATAGAAATCAGTTTTTGGCAAATGCTATGGTTAATTTAAACATGATTGATACTGTTGGAAGTGGTATAAGAAGAGTTTATAATATACAAAAAGAAAAGTTTTTTCCTTTGCCAGATTATGATTTGAGCGAAGAAAACAGAGTAAAAGTTACTCTATTTGGAAAGATAATCGATGAAAATTATAGTAAAATTTTATTTGAAAAAACTAATTTAGATATTGATAAAGTTATGTTGCTTGATAGAGTACAGAAAGGTTATTCTATAACAAAAGAACAAAGTGATTATTTAAAGAAAGATAATTTAATAGAAGGTAGATATCCCAGCATCTATATTTCATCTGATATTGCAAAAATAACAAATGAAAAAGAAAATTATATTTATAATACAGGACTAGAGAATGAATTTTATAAAACTTTGGTATTTAAATATATAAAAGAATATGGACAAGCAAGTAGGAAAGAAATTATAAATTTATTAAAAGATAAATTACCAACATCACTAAGTGAAAAAAAGAAGATTAGCAGGATCAGATATTTATTAGATCTACTTAAAAAGGAAGGCAAAATTTATAATGATGGTAAATCAGGACAATCCTGTTGGAAATTAAAATAGGAAGTTTTGCTGCTTTTTGCCGCTTTTTTGCTGCTTTTTGCCGCTTTTTTGCCACTTTTTGTAGATTTTGTTAATTTAATTAAATGAAAATTAAATATGTAGATTTAAAAAATATAACATAAGAGAGAAGCAATATATGAATTTAAATTATGTAATATTTAGAAGTCAACCTATTATGACTATCAATGATTTAGCACAAATAACTACTATTTTACCTACAAAAATTTTTTACACCCGATAAATCAAAAAGTATTGACACAATCTATAATATTTGATATATTTTATATCGAGCGGTACCTAGGAAACTTTTGAAGTGTAAATGTCAATAGTTTTTTGGTACAAAACTGTCCAATTCCTAGATTGCCATTTTTGTCCAATTCTATTTTACCATTTACATGAAGCCCTAGGTCATTTTTTATCTACTAGTAATTTGCTTGGTAATAAAATCAAAAAATTTTAGTTGACATCTTTTATATTATTGATTATAATTATCTATAGAATAAAAAGGTGATAAAATGGAAAATGTTAAGATAATTCTTGAAGATGGAATAGAAACAGATGTCAGTTGCATCTTTTATATGTATAATTCTAAATATTACATCATTTATACAGAAAAAAAATTAGATGAAAATGGTTATGTAATTTTACATTTATCTCAAATAGGAAAAGAGATTCAAAATTCACCAAATGGTCCAGTAGAAACAGGATATATGATAGGAGTTGAAGTATCTGATCCTACTGAATGGAGTAATGTTCAAAAATCTATAACAGAAATAGTTGATGATAAGAAAAATAATACTAAATCTGAAGGTATACAGTACTTATCTAGTGATATGTTAAGAAACTTAAAAATATTAAGTAAAAAAACATTTAAACTTATGAAAAGTATAGTAGAAAGTGCATTTAAAGTAGTTGTAAGCACACCTACTAATTTAAATACAGAATCATCAGATAATGAAGTTATATTAGATTATAGAACAAAATTTTTTGATGAGCAATCAAAAAATGAAGAATTACAAAAACAAATAGATGAGTTAACTAAAAAAATAGAGGATGTAAAAAAGGCAATAGAATAAGTAATAATTTATTCTATTTTTTATGCATAAAATTACATAGAGGAAAGAATATGAAAAATCTTATCAATTACTATTATAATTTATTAATAACAGAATTTAGAAAAATAGATGACTATTTTATTTTTGATATAGATAATAATAGATATGAATTTTTATTTTTTGATAGAGATGTTAACAAATTATATAGAATATATAATTTGTTAATATCTAGAAATAAATATTGTCATGAAATCATAATAAATAAAGATAATTCTATAATAACGTTTTATGATAATAAACCATATATACTTATTAAAAAAAATATATATTTAAATAGTTTAGTTACTTTAGATGAAATATTAAATTATGATATTAAAGTTTATGATAATCATAAATTTAATTGGAGTGAACTTTGGAAAAGTAAAATAGATTATTATGAATATCAAATGAATCAATTAGGATTTAAATATAAATTATTAAAGCAAAGTTTTAGTTATTATATAGGTCTTAGCGAAACAGCTATAACATTATTAAATTATATTAATGATGATAAAATAGATAATTATATATGTCATAATAGAATAAATTATAAAGAAGAAATGGATAATTTTTTAAATCCTACTAATATAGTTATAGATAATATAACTAGAGATATTGCAGCATATTTTAAAGTTAATTATATAAATGAATTAATAACTATTGATGAGGTTATAAACGATTTAAATAAAATTAATTTAAGTTATAATGAGAGTATTTTATTACTTTCTAGACTTTTATATCCCTCATATTACTTTGATATGTATGATAAAATAATACAAGATAAAATAAGTGAAGAAAAAATAAATTATTATATTGAAAAAAATGTTTACTATGAAACATTTTTAAAACAAATATACAAATATTTAAAATTTAGGTATAAAATACCTGAAATAGAATGGATGGAATATTAATCATCTATATTTATAACAGATTTAACTTCGGGTACCTCACTCATGATTGCAGCTTCAATTCCATCTTTTAAAGTAAAATCAATTAACTGGCAGTTAGCACATGCTCCAAGCATTTTTATATATACAATATTATCTTCATATTTTACAAATTCAATATTACCACCATCATTAATTAGAAAAGGTCTTAATTTATCAATTATTTCCTTTATTTTTTTTTCTTCATTTGTCATTTTCTATTTTCCTTTCTTTAAAATAATTTATTATAGATATATTATAGACTTAATTAGAGGAATGTGCAAATAATTTCGTGCTAAAATTAATGTAATTGCATAAAAATTTGACGTAAACTAAAGTTATGAAAAAAGAATGCCTTTAAAAATAAGGTTTTCAATATTTTAAAAATCATTAGAATAACGTGTCATCTTTTAATTGAATTATCAATCCTATTTTACCATTTACAGCGATTTTAAGCTATTGTCACAAATTACTTGAAAATAGAAAAATAATATGATAAAATTAATAAGAAATAGGAAGAGTAGATAATGCTTTAAAGGAGGAGTTTAAATGAATAAAAATGGTTTTTGCACTAAAATAAAGCACAATTTTTTAGAACATAAAATATTGTTTCTTTTGTTTTTTACGATTTTGAGTTGTGTGACTGTAGTGCATGTAGTTTTAGCACTTGAGTGGAATGACTACTATGATAGTGATTCTGGAGATACAATACCATGTAATGATAATAGTACTTTTTGTACGGGATTTTATACAACAGCGATTTATGTATCAGAGGCTGCTTTCAACGAATTAAGCGGACTTATTAATTTTGATAAAAATAAACCTATAGGTTACTTAGCTACACAAGATTTTGATAAATTACAAGCTTATTGTAAAGCTTGGTATGAAACTGAATTTGGTGGACAAGTAACGAACAATACTTGCACATTTGAGACATTGAGCATAGTAAAGTATAGAAGTAGTCTTAAAGACAGTTGGATGCCTCCTGAAATTGGTGTAACTGCTCAAAGAGTTGGAGAATTGGCTTCTAAGTATAACCAAAACCATAGTGCTAGAAATACATTATGTAATGTATATTGTGAAACAAATACAGGAGTTAATTTGCCTGAGTGTGATGTTTGTGTTTCTGAATGTACAAAATATAATGAATCTAATAAAAAAGATACTGCTGCTAAAAAAGCATGTTATAATGCACTGGATGCTCTTACCAAAAAATGTGCATCTGGAGATCTTAACTGTGGTCATGCTCATGCAGAACCCTGGGATACACCAACAGAGCCAGAGCCAGAAGAACCAAAACCAGAAGAACCAAAACCAGAAGAACCACCTGGGGGTGGTGGGCCAGAACCAGAAGAGCCAGAACCAGAGCCAGTTCCTGGGTATTTGGATGTAACAATAACAGATATGAAGGGTAATAGAATTGAAATGAAACCTGCAGGGATTACCGTATATAAGGGTTCAGGATGTACAGGAAGTATTGAATTGATTACGAATATAACAGCTAATGGTATAATTCCTCTAGATGGAGGATCGTATTCAGTAGATGAAACGAGTGCTCCAAGTGGATATGCGAAGAATCCTAAAAATCAGTGTACAGATGTAACTATCACTTCTGGTTCAACTGTTAGTGTAGCATTTACAAATGAACAAGCATGTGAGGCTGAATTTAATGAATTACCAAATAAAACTGATCCAATTGCAAGAGTTGAATTGTATCAACATTGGTTAGGCAAAGGAAAGAATTATACAAATTTATTAAACTTTTCTATAACTGATGCAAGTGAAGCTTGCTCAAGAAATACTTCTTGTGGTTTAACAAGACCAGTAGAAATAGGTTGCTTAAGTGCAAGTGGTTCAGGAAGTTTTAGTTCTACTGATATGTCGTGTTATACAAGTACAATTACAGTAGGTAGTTCAACAGGTAGTTCAGTTGGATATTGTTATACTTCATTTGATATGTTAAATAATTTAAATGGAACAATGCAATATACAAAAACATATAACTTTGGTAGTAATTTTAGATCAGGTATGATGATTTTAAATAGAACTGCTGGAAATAAAGTTATTGCGAGGGCTAGTTTAGGAAAGACATGCTATGTATATGGAATTGGAGTAGGAAACACAGTTTCAGTTGATAATGACCCTATTTCAAACTATTCAGCATATGTAAGTGATGTAAGATTAGATAACAAGAGTTTACCTCATACAGATACTAAAACAGGATGGACAAAGACTGCAAATTCATCAATTTTGTCAACATTTAAGACAAGCGTTGATGCTGAGTATTCATTGAACCCAGTATATGCTGCAAATGGATCAGGAAAGATAGTAGATGGACCATGCTATGATAATACTTGCAAATTAATAGGTTATGGATTTTCAACTCCATTTACATTAGAAACAGGACAAAATTATGTAGATTTTAGTATGAATTTTAGTCCATCATTTTCATCAGATTTATCAGTGAGTACAACTTCTAAAGCATGTACATACAGTAATATAAAGGAATTATTAGATATAGATCCAGGACATTTGAGATTAAAATATAGGATAATTGATTCAAATGTTCCATTCCCAGGAAAGAGTGGACTAGGAAGAATAACTGGAGGAAATTGGTGTTCAAACGGAGATTGTAGTAATACAAACTTATTAGTAAGTGATGAGATATTAAATTCAAATGATAGTTATAATAAAACAAGTGGAGGACCGATATATACAATAAGGTTAACATCAGATATTATAAAAAAGATAAGAGATTATAATAAAACAAATCCATATGATGATTATAAGTTAACATGTGATGCAGATGGATATAATTGTAAGAGTAATTTCTTAAGTCAGTTTAATATAAATAGAGCATAATCGGATAGAAAAAATCAAATAGAGTTTTCTCTACTTGATTTTTTTCATGTCTTTAACCTGATTTGGATAGAGATAGTGTAATTTTTTGTCGGGAAATTTCATCATAGAGGATGTGCTAGGCTATGGAGAGAATCATAGGTAGGACTA
>CANROP010000016.1 GCA_947632265.1 uncultured Bacilli bacterium | reverse complement strand
ACTCCAATAATACTAAATATAATAGAAGATACAAGAAGACAAGCAGTATTAAGAAGTGGAGAATTATATTTAGAAGGAGTAAAAGAAGAAATAGCAAGAAAAAATTTAACAAGTGAATTTAGTCCAGAAAGTTGTGAAATACAAAGTGATGGAAACCTAGTATGTGATGATGTAACATTAACAGTAGAAACAAGTGGAAAAAGACCAAGTAGTGGAGAAATAACATTTGAAAATGGAAAAGTAACAGATGTAAATGATATGGTACTAGGAGATTATACACTAGAAACAGATGATGATGGTAATTTAAGAATAAAAGGAGAATCATCAGGAGGAGAAAGTACAAGTAAAGATACAACACCACCAGAAATAGAAAGTGTAGATGTAGTAGGTGGTACAATAACAGTAACAGCTCATGATGATGGAGTAGGAAAACTACAATATAATTTTGGAGATGGAAAAGACTATGTTGATAGTGCAACAACAACAGTAGAAGAATCAGGAACATATAATATAACAGTAAAAGATGAAGCAGGTAATGTTAGTGAAACATGGCCAGTAATTATAGATTTAGAAGCAAATTGTACAGTAACATATAAACCAACTAAACCAAATGCACCAGAAATAAAAGATGGATTAACACCAGTAAAATGGAATGGAAGCACATGGGAAGTAACAACAGAGAATGATCCAGAATGGTATAATTATAGTAAACAAGAATGGGCCAATGCAGTAATACTAAATGATAATGTAAATAAGAATAAAGGAGATACATTAACAGTTCCAACATCAATAAGTGAGGCAACAGAAGTAAAAGCGATGTTAGTATGGATACCAAGATATGAATATAGAATAGAAGGAACTGAAGAAAAACCTGGAAAGTGTGGAAAAAGTAAAGCATTCCCAGGGGCAATAGATATACAATTCATATCAAAAGACAAGACAACGTCAGATGAATATTATAGAATCCATCCAGCATTCTGGTGGGATAATGATAGTAATGGAAATAGAGATGCAGGAGAAGAACTATCAGGCCTATGGGTAGGAAAGTTTGAAACAACAGGTTCATCATCTGCCCCAACGATATTACCAAACTCAGTAGCATTAGTAAGTCAAACGGTAAGTCAACAATTTACGACAGCCCAACAATTAAAAGTAACAGGCTATGATAGTCATATGGCAAAGAATAGTGAATGGGGAGCAGTGGCATACCTATCACAAAGTATGTATGGTAAATATGGTAATCAAAGTTATAAAGGAGCCAACAAAGAAGTATATATAAATAATTCGGATGATTATTATACAGGACGAAGTGGAGGAACACCGAGTGCAAGTTCAACTTCAGCTGGAACATGTAACTATGATAATATAAACGATAGAGGAAACGGAACAGGACAATGTGGAGGAGGAGCATCAACAACAGGAAATATCACAGGAGTATATGACATGAGTGGAGGAGCTTGGGAATATGTAATGGGAAACTACAATGATAGTAAAGGCTCAAGTAGTTTTACAGATATGCCAGATGCAAAATATTATGACAAATATACGTCTGGTTCCGAAACAAATGCATGTAGCGGAGGAGTATGTTATGGACATGCCTTAAGCGAAACGAGTGGCTGGTATAGCGACTCTGCCTATTTCGTTAGTTCGTCCCTTCCTTGGTTCATACGCGGTGGCATCTGCAGCAATGGGGCTGCTGCCGGGGTGTTCCACTTCGACGTCGATACGGGAGAAGCCTACCCCTACTACTCTTTCCGTGTTGTGCTCGTAGCTTCCTAGAACATCATCTAAATTAATACAAAATTATATATAAATTAAAATTAGAGTATTATAAATATTAATTAATACTCTTTTTTAATATAATAGTTATTTTAAATTTTACACATTAAAATTTTAAAATATGTCTTTTATTTTTTTTTAAAATGTGCTATACTTTAGAAGTACGAGATGTCTCCTTAGCTCAGTTGGTAGAGCAACTGACTCTTAATCAGTGGGTCTGGGGTTCGAGCCCCCAAGGGGACACCATATTGTAAGTATCTCATAAAATATGAGTTTATTAACTACTTTCAAAATTTTGAAAGTAGTTTTTATATATTTAAAAATTTAAATATATATAGTATAATTAAATGGGTGATGTTATGTTATATACTTCAACTGAAAATAAAAAAATTAAATATATAAAAAAATTAAATAAAAAAAAATATAGAGATGAATATAATGAATTTTTAATAGAAGGAGAACATCTAGTAATAGAAGCATATAAATGTGGATTGCTTAAAGAATTAATATTAGAAGAAGGAAGTAATTTTAATTTAGATATAAATACTTCTTATGTAACTAGTAATGTTTTAAAATATATAAGCGAATTAGATAATCCACCAAAAATAATTGGAATTTGTAATAAAAAACAAGAAAAAGAAATAGGTAATAAAGTACTTCTACTAGATGATATTCAAGATCCAGGTAATTTAGGAACTATTATTAGAAGTAGTGTTGCTTTTAATATAGATACTATAGTTTTAAGTACATCATCAGTTGATTTATATAATTCTAAAGTACTTAGAGCTACTCAAGGTATGATATTTAATATAAATATAATAGAAAGAGATTTAAAAGAATTAATAATAAAATTAAAAAAAGATGGCTATAAAATTTATGGAACTAAAGTAAATGGTGGAAAAAGTTTAAAAAATGTTGAAAAGAGCGAAAAATTTGTTATAATAATGGGTAACGAAGGAAACGGAGTTAAAGAAGATATTTTAAACTTATGTAGTGATTATATCTATATAGATATGAATAGTGCTTGTGAAAGCCTTAATGTTGGGGTTGCAACAAGTATTATATTATATGAACTAAATAGGTAGGTGAAACATGAATTTAATATATTTAGGTAAACTTGTAAATACTCATGGACTTAAAGGTGAAGTTAAAATAATAAGCGACTTTAAGTATAAAGATATAGTTTTTAAAGTTAATAATACTATATACATAAATAATAATTCTTATAAAATTACTTCATATAGAAAACATCAAATATATGATATGATAACTTTAGAAGGTATAAATAATATAGATGAAGCAGAAAATCTAAAAGGATTTAATGTTTATATAAATAGAGATGATTTTATATTTAAAGGAGTTTTAGATGAAGATGTAATAGGTTTATCTGCTTATGATAATGATATATATAAAGGTAAAGTTGTAGATATATTAAAAACTAAAAAATATGATTTGCTTGTTATAGATGGAATAAAGAGACATCTTGTACCTAATATAGATGTATTTATAAAAGATATAGATTTAAAAAATAAAAAAATATTTATTAATTATATAGAGGGATTAGATAATGAGGATTGATATTTTAACACTTTTTCCAAGCATGTTTTATGGATTTATAAATGAATCTATAATAAAAAGAGCTATAGAATTAAAAAAAGTAGATATTAATATACATAATATAAGAGATTACTCAAAAGATCCACATAAAAAAGTAGATGATTATGGATTTGGTGGAGGAAAAGGCATGGTGCTTATGCCACAACCTATATTTGATGCAGTAGATGATTTAAGAAAAGAAAATTCTAAAGTTATACTTATGACACCTCAAGGAGAAAAATATACACAAGAAAAAGCATATGAACTTTCAAAAGAAAAGCACTTGATTATAATATGTGGTCACTATGAAGGATTTGATGAGAGAATAAGAAGTATAGTTGATATGGAAATAAGCATAGGCGATTTTGTACTTACTGGTGGAGAGATACCTAGTATGGCTATAAGTGATAGTATTATAAGATTAATAGATGGTGTAATAGAAGAAGAATCACATATAAAAGATTCATTTAACAATAACTTACTAGATTATCCAGTATATACACACCCTTATGAATTTAGAGGAATGAAAGTACCAGATGTATTATTATCAGGTCATCATGCAAATATAGATAAATGGAGATTAGAACAGCAATTAAAAAGAACTAAAGAAAGAAGACCAGATTTGTTAGAAAAGAGATGATTTTATGAATGGAAAACATTATTATATATGTAAAAAGGGGAATAATAACGAAATAGTTTATATAAGTTATGATAAAATCAAAGGATACGGATTCACCCCTAAAAATAATGTTAAATATAATGGAATCGTTGTCAATAAATTAGTAATAATTAAGCCATCAATGATAGAAAAAATTTTAAAGAAAAAAATAAAAAGAAAACTAGATATATATTTAAAATTAATAATAGAATTTATAGATAGTGAAGATGGTTCTACTGGGGATTCTATTAGAGAAGCTTTAAATGATTTAAGTAGATATAAAGATATAGTTCAGTATAAATATAGAAAATATCTAGATGATAAGTATTTTCAAATACTTATGAAAAAAATAGCTATTTTAGAATATGAATTAAATACTAGACTTGTAAATATAAGAGAATATGAATATGAAGAAGAGAAAACCTCTCATAGAAGTAGGTAACTCTTTTTTCTATTTACCACAACTTTTCTACATCTTTAAAAAAATTTATTGACATTTAGTTAAAAGGTAGTATAATCATAAATGTCTAGTACTGATAGCCATTAATTTGGTACGTCAGCTTTTTCTTTGTTTAATGTTTGTTTTAGCTATTATCTATGTTACAATTTATGTGGTGGTGCTACTTTAAAACAAAAAAATATTTAAATGTCGATGAATTAATAAAAACAATTATTCAAAAAGGCATTGTAATAGAAAATGAAGATAATGTTAGAAAAATTTTAAAACAACATAACTACTATGTTATTATGGGTTATAAACATTTATTTTTAGATAATGATGGTAATTATAATAATGTTAGTTTTGAAAATAAATTAAAGATTTGACAAATAACACTAAATGTGTTAATATATACGGCAATCGAGGGGGATTGAATATGAAAAAATTTAAAATTGATAGAAATACTAGTACTAGAATGGTTGCTTTAACTTTATCCACACTTATCTTAGGAAATACTTTTGTAGGTTGTTCAAACAGAAAAAATGATGAGGTAACAGATAGCGAAACTACAACAGATGTTATAACAACACTAGAAACAGAACCAGAAACAGAATTAGAGACTGAATTAGAAACGGAAGCTCCAGTAGTAGAGCCTACCCTTACTTTAGAAGAACAAATGGTATTATCAACAAATTCAAATATAATGAATTTATTTCCAGAGATGAATAGTGAAACTGTAAATAATGCAACATTAATACTTTTATTAGATTTATTAGCTAAAGAAGATGAAAATGGTAAAATAAGTGCAGATGTTATTTCTAATTTTAAAGCTAGAATAGATTCTGATAATATGATGAGTGATTTTAATGCAGTATTAGATGTATTAGAAAACACAATGATTACAGAAAATAGATTTATAACTATGTCAACAGTTTTACCACAAGAAGAAAAAGAAGATATAGAGATTTTATCTAGAATAGAATCAATAGTATCAACAATTCAATATTTAGTTCAAAATAATGGAAGTAAAGATCAAATAGTTAAAGAGTATAATAAAATACATTCATTATTTGTAGATGAAGATAGTGTACTTGTAAATGGTAAAGAATTAAGAGTTAGAGATTTAAGTTATGCTAATAGAGCGGTTGCTAGTGCTTATGCAAGAACAGCAGCATACTTTGTAAGAAGTTATGTACCAGAAAAAGATTTAAAGGAATTAGATGAAAGAACTAATGGCCAAAATAATATAGCATATACAAAAACAAAACTAGAAATATTAGGTAATCAAATGAATGAAGTATCTAAAATAGATGTTATTTCTGCAATTAACGATAAATATACACTTATAAATAATTCTATTTTAAGTAAGACAAATTTATCATTATCTAGTATAGAAAACTTAGTAAATTATGCAAACTTAAAATATATAGCTTCTGATAATGTAGCTACTAAAGATAAAAGAGCAATACTAAATGGATATGATGATTCTAAAGTAGATGAAGCTATTATGGCTATCGATACTATATTTACACATGATATCAATAATCAAAATTCTATGTTATTATTCTCTGATTTATTATTAGATACTTATAAAGAATCAAATAGTGGAGAAATAGATAAAATAGCTTTAGATTTCGTACAATATAATTCAATTATGTTATTAAATACTAAAGATAATATCGATATAATAAATAATCCATATTTCCAAAATATATATAAATACTTTACTAAACAAGATTTTACACATATATTTAAAGATGAAAATGGTGAAGTAAAAGAAGTTAATGTTGTATGGCAAGATATAAGCGATAGTACAAACTTCATAAATAATGAGATTGTATTATATACTTTAAATAAACTTGAAATGCAAAAAATTAAAGATAAAGGTTATATGAAGAAAGCAGAATCAAATTTAGTTGAATCTATACAGTATATAGAAAACACAGTTAGTGGTGAATGTGAAAAAGTAGATTTAGAGTTTGTAAAGTAAAAGGCTGTTTTTAAATTAAGTGATTGATTTTAAATCAGTCTCTTTTTATTTTTTAAATTTTATAAATTCTGAGTAGTTACATGGTTTATGCACAAATATTACAAAAATGTTGACATATTATTAAGAATGTGCTAAAACTACTTAAAGGGAACAAGTATCATTAAAATATGATAAAGCACTAAGTGAAATACTATCGATTGAAATCATTCTTGGATAGAAATAAATAAACCAGACTATACTTATTCAACTAGATGGCTAAATACATTAACATTAGACAAATTAGAAAAAGTTTTAAGAGTGACTGATGTTAATACTTTAAAATTCATAGTTGAAAGTGTTACTTTTGAAAGTAATTTAATGAATGAAAATAATAATGAAAAAAAATTGTCTCTATAATTTAGAAAGGAATAGAAAATGAAAAATAAATTTGATAATTATTTAAGAAGTGGATTATCTGAGTATGATGCGACATATTTAAATGATTATAAATATGTTATGTTGTTATATAAGAATAACGAAATAAAATCATATTTTGCTAATCTTGACTATATGTTTTTCATTGAGTATCCAGAAGATAATAAGGACTACAGTACACCAGATATGGTTTTATCAGAAGAAATGAATTTAACTGGTTGTGAAGCTGGAATTATTTATGAAAACATAGATGATAATGGTAATTTTCAACCTATTGCATTTATTGATAAAACACAAAATAAAGATTATGATGATAAAGTAATAATGTAGGTAATAAAAATGGAGATTTTAAAGGACTGTTTTTAAATTAAGTATTGATTTTAAATCAGTCTTTTTATTATGTAAATTATTAAATCAAAAAAAAGTCGAAACTATAAAGCCTTGGCAAATTGTTATACAATATTCTTGCCTAAAGAAATGAGGTATCATACTGAATATTTACTACAAATAGATTTTTATTTCTAGTTTCCACAAACGATTGTATTGATAAATTTGAAAAAATTGATTAAGTTATTTCAATTTAATGAATTAATAAAAGATATAATAGTAATTATTTAGTAAGTAAAAATTATAAAATGCTTATAAAAAATTAAAAATAAAGGAAAATATAATAAATACATGTGATATAATTAGATAGGAGTGATTACATGAGATTTTATAATACGTTAACACATAATATAGAAGAATTTATACCTAATGATAAAAATATAGTTACTATGTATACATGTGGACCAACTGTGTACCATTATGCACATATAGGTAATCTTAGAACATATATAATGGAAGATATATTAGAAAAAAGTTTAAATTATATAGGATATAATGTAAAAAGAGTTATGAATATAACTGATGTTGGACATCTATCTAGTGATGCTGATACTGGAATAGATAAAATGTTAAAGGGAGCTAAAAGAGAACATAAATCTGTACTTGAAATAGCTAAGTTTTATACAGAAGAATTTAAAAAAGATTGTTCTAAATTAAATATAAAATGGCCAGATACCGTTATACCTGCAACATCTTTAATAGATGATTATATTAAATTTATTAAAAAATTAGAAGATACTGGATATGCCTATTTTAAAGGTGGAAATGTATATTTTGATACATCAAAACTTGATAATTATTATACACTGACTAATCATACTATAGATTCATTAAAGGAAGCTGTAAGAAGTGATGTAGAAGTAGATACTAATAAAAAAAATAAAAATGATTTTGTATTATGGTTTACTAAATCAAAATTTGATTCACAAGAATTAAAATGGGATAGTCCTTGGGGATTAGGATATCCAGGATGGCATATAGAATGTTCCTGCATATCTTTAAAATATTTAGGAGAATATTTAGATATACATTGTGGGGGAGTAGATAACATATTCCCACATCACACTAATGAAATCGCACAAACAGAAAGTTATTTAGGACATAAATGGTGTAATTACTGGTTCCATCCAGAACATTTAAACGATACCTTAGGTAAGATGAGTAAATCAAAAGGAGATTTCCTTACAGTTTCACTATTAGAAAGTAAAGGATATAATCCATTAGCTTATCGTTTATTTTGTTTGCAATCCCATTATCACAAACAATTAGTATTTACTTTTGAATCATTAGATATCGCACAAAATTCATATAATAAATTATTAAGTAAAATAAAAAGTATAAAGAAAGATAATTCAATAATTGATAAAGATAAGATTATTGAATATCAAGATAAATTTAAAGGTGAGCTTGAAAATGATCTAAATACATCTAATGCATTAACAGTACTTTATGATGTATTAAAAAGTGATTTAAATAACAATACAAAATTATATTTAATAGAAGATTTTGATAAAGTATTAAGTTTAGGATTATTAAAAAAAGATGATGTAGATAGTGAACTATTAAAATATATAAATGAAAAAATAGAAATTAGAAATGAAGCTAAAAATAATAAAGATTACGAACTAGCAGATTCTATTAGGAAAGAATTAGAAGAAAAAGGTATAATATTAAAAGATACAAGAGAAGGTACTATATTTGAAATAATATAAATATGGTGAAATATGAATGGTGTATTAATAATAAATAAACCTAGTGGAATTACTAGTAGAGATGTAGTAGATAAAGTAGTAAAAAAATTAAATACTAAAAAAGTAGGGCATACAGGTACACTTGATCCAATAGCTAGGGGCATACTTATAGTATGTGTTGGGGATGCTACTAAACTAGTAGAGGATTTAACTTGTAATGATAAAGAATATATAGCTAGTGTAGAACTTGGTACTAAAACAGATACTTTAGATAACACAGGTAAAATTATAGAAGATATAAAATGTATTAAAACAAAAGAAGAAATAGAAAAAGTTTTAAAAAGTTTTGAAGGCTCTTATAATCAAGAGGTTCCAATCTATTCAGCAGTTAAAATAAATGGTAAAAAACTATATGAGTATGCTAGAGAAAATATAGATATAACTCTTCCTAAAAGAATGGTAGATATAAAAAAGATAAGCCTTATAGATGATATAGAATATAAAAATAATAAAACTATTTTTAAATTTAAATGTACAGTTAGTAAAGGAACGTATATAAGAAGTTTAATTAGAGATATATCACTTAACTTAAATACAGTAGGTATAATGATTGATTTAATAAGAACTAGACAAGGTAAATTTAAAATAGAAGATTCTATAGAAATAGATGAGATAGATCGAGATAAATTAATAAATATAGAAGATATATTAACATGTAAAAAAGTAGAACTTAATGATGAAATAAAAAAGAAAGTATTAAATGGATGTAAAATAGATAATATTTATAATGATAAAGAAATCTTATTTACATTAGATAAAAAGGCAGTTGCTTATTATAAAAGTGATAACGATATATTAAAACCATATAAAATGTTTAAAGGAGGTATAAAATGACATTAGTTATTATGGCTGCAGGAATGGGTAGTAGATTTGGAGGATTAAAACAACTTGAACCAGTAGGTCCAAATGGTGAATTTATAATTGATTACTCTGTATATGATGCGATTAAGGCTGGGTTTAAAAAGATAGTATTTATAATAAAAGAAGAAAATTATGAAATATTTAAAGAAACTATAGGAAAAAGAATTGGTAGTAAGATTAATGTAGAGTATGTTTTTCAAGATTTAAAAAATATACCATCTTTTGTGAGTCTTCCAAGTGATAGAGTAAAACCTTTAGGAACAGCTCAAGCACTTTATTGTTGTAAGGATGTAGTTAGTGAACCATTTGCGGTTATTTCATCAGATGATTTTTACGGGTATGAACCATTTAAATTATTACATGATTCTTTAGAAAAAGGAGAATTTTCTACAATAGGTTATAAAATAGGTAATACACTTACAGATAATGGCTCTGTAAAAAGAGGTGTATTCTATAGTAAAGATAATTACGTTACACGAATAATAGAAAGTAAAGTAGAAAAAAAAGATGGTAAAATAATTTGTACACCTTTAAATGGAGAAGCTGAATATGAAATAAAAGAAGATCAATCTGTATCTATGTTAATGTTTGGGCTTCAACCATCTATATTTGATTATTTAAATAAAGATATAATAAATTTCTTTAAAGATAATAAAGATGATTTATCTACTTGTGAATATTATTTACCTGATGTAATAACAAGTATGATAAAAGATGGAACTAAAGTAAAATTAATTAATACTAAAGCAGTATGGAAAGGTATAACTTACCATGATGATTTAGATGATTTAAAAAATTATATAAAATCATTAATAGATAATGGTACTTATCCAAATAAATTATATTAAAAAAATCAAGGGATTCCTTGATTTTATATTTTTCTATATAGTCCAATAGCTTTACCTAAAATAAATACATTATCAAATATGAATGGTTCCATATTATCATTTTCTGGTTGTAATCTAATATGTCCATTTTCTTTATAAAATGTTTTTAATGTAACTTCATTTTCTTCAGTCATAGCTACAACTATTGTACCATTTTTAGCAGTCTTACATCTTTCAACTACAACTATATCTCCATTTAAAATACCAGCATTAATCATACTTTCTCCACTTACTTTAAGTGTAAAAACTTCTTTGTTTTTTGGAATTAAAAATGAAGGTAAAGCTATAAATTCATTAGGGTTTTCAATCGCATCTATAGGATTTCCAGCAGTTATTTTACCTAGCAATGGTACATCTACTACATCCGCATTTTGTTCTAGATATTCATTCTTAACTAATAACTCAATCGTCCTATTTTTATTAGCTCCTTTTTTAATATATCCTTTATCTGCTAAACTTTCTAGATGAACTTGTACTGTAGCTGGTGATGCTACACCTATAGCTTTAGCTATTTCTCTTACTGTAGGTGGAAAGCCATGAGCTACCATATACGTTTTGATAAATTTTAATGAATCTTCTTGTCTTTTTGTTAATTTTTCCATATATTCCTCCTTAACTACATTCATTTTAACATATTATTTTACATTTGTCAAACATTTGTTCAAAAAAATATTGACACGAACAAATATTCGTGATATTATTGATACAGAAAGAAGGTAATAGATATGGATTTAGTTAAGAGTAAAGGTATGGTTATATTTGCCATAATAGTATTAGGACTTACTATAATAAGTTCTATTAATACTAAAAAGTATGATGAAAGAAGTAAAGATGTAGATAACTCGGCCATATCTATTAATATAAAATAGTACGATATAATTTATCGTACTATTTTATATTAATATTTTAAATTTTTTCTAACATAATGTAAATCAAATAAAGTTACAAATATAATATTTACTGATGTTGCGATAATTAAACTCCAAAGACCTATTTTTAAATATGAGAAGATAAACAAACTAGCTGTTCTAAATAACGTACCAATTAAAGTACCCATCATAGATATTTTTGCTTTTCCCATAGCTTGTAAAGTACTAGAAATAGGAGATTGTATATAATGAAGTAAACATATTGGAGCGATTACTTTTATATATTCAATACCTTTATTTGTATTAAATAAAAATTTTAATAATATATCTGGAAAAAATTCAAATATAATAGTTGCAGGTATACCAATTAAACAGGAAAAAAATATTGCTTGTTTAATTTTCTTTTTAACATATGAATATTTTTTATTTACATATCCTTTTGATACTATAGGTATAATTGCTTGCGATATCGCACCAGTAAAAAATGATGGTAGTAAAACTAACTGCATAACATATCCATTTATAATTCCATATTCATTTACAATAAAATTATTTGTATATCCAACTTTAATAAGAACATAAGTGATTATTATAGGTTCAAGAAAATAACCAATAGATCCTATTAATCTACTTCCAGTTGTAGGTAGTGCGATAGAAAGAAGTGCTTTTATATTTTTTTTATTTGGTTTTAATTCACTTTTAGTACATTTAAAACTAGGTATTAAAAACAAAAATATTATTATACTTGATAATTCACATAATACATTTGATAAAATAACAAATGCAACTGCAAATTCAATACCTTTAGCTAAAAAGAATGGAACACCTATTATAATAAGAACAAGTTTAACTAAATCTTCAATTATATTTGTTATAACATGTGGATACATCCTTTCTCTAGCAAAGAAATAACTTCTAAGTGCATTTGAAATAGTTATAAAAGGAAAAGTAAATCCCATAGCTATTAATCCGTAATAAAGTCTTGAATCATTTAACATATAATTACTTAAATAACTAGAACAAGTAATTAAAAATATAAATATTAAAATATCTATAGTAAGAGAAATCATAATAGATGTAAAAACAATATTTTTAGTATTATATTTTTCACTTGCGATTAAAACGTTTAAGGCTGTAGGTAGGCCTAGGCTAGCTATACCATTTAAAAGCATAAACGTAGGCATAATCATAGAGTATAATCCAATACCTTCACTACCTATAAATCTAGTTAAAACAATTTTAATAATCATTCCAAGTAATTTAGTAAAAAAACCTCCGATGATTAGTATAATAGTAGATTTTATAAATTTATTTTTCATAGTACAAGTTTATTCACAAAAGTATTAAAAAATACAATAAATATCTCTTTTCTTTTTCTTTAATATATTATATAATTAATATGTGGAGGTACTTATGGATATTGAATTTAGTGATATTAAAGAGTTATATCAAAGACTTACTCCAGCACTTAACACCAAAGTAACAGAATTAAAAAGAAATGACTTGGATTATATAAAAGTAGAAGATATTTGGAACTATTTAAAAATTACAAAATGGAAGAGTGCGAATAACTTACTTTTATACCAAATGGTTGATGATATACTTAATTTAGATAATGATGAAATAGATGAGTATGTCAAAGGAGAAATAAGAAAAAAAGTGGTAAAACCTAATTTAGAAAACATGAAATGGGATGATGATAATGGCAAAGAAAGAAAAGAAGAAAACTAGAATTAGAACTGCTATTATAATGTCTATATTAGTAATAGTAGTATCTATTTATGGAGTATATATATCCATTAAAAATTTAAATTATGGATTAGATTTACAAGGTGGATTTGAGGTACTATACAGAGTTGATAGTATTGATGGTGGTAAGGTATCAAACGATATGGTAGATAGTACCTATAAAATAATAAATAAACGTATAAATTCGTTAGGTGTTAGTGAACCAGAGATATCTATAGAAGGAAATAATATTCGTGTAGCTATGGCAGGTGTAACAAATATAGATGATGCGAGAAAAACAATAAGTACTACTGCAAACCTTACATTTAGAACAAAAGATGGAGAACTACTTATGGATAGTACTGTTCTAAATAGTGGAAAAGCAAGCGTTGGATACGATGCTAGTAAAGGATATTATATTTCACTTAGTATAAAAGATACAGATACTTTTTATGAAGCTACAAAAAAAGTAAGTGAGATGGACGAAGATAATAGATATATCGCAATATGGCTTGACTATGAAGATAACATGAAACTTGTCACATTAGGTGGATTATCTGGAACTGGATATTATTCAGTTGAATTAATTGGAGAAGATAATTCTGCTGGAATACAAACATTCCATAAATGTGGTGACTTAGAAAATTCTAATTGCCTATCTTATGCAGGCGTTAATCAAGCATTCGCAAGCGATGTTATAATAGAAGGAAATTTCAAAAGAGAAGAAGCACAAAGTCTTGTAGATTTAATAAATAGTGGTAGTATGCCTACTAAATTAACTGAAATATCTTCAAAAACTGTTAGTGCATCTTTTGGAGAAGATTCATTACAAAAGATATTTACAGCAGGTATTATAGGTATAGCTGCAATCGCATTATTATTAATTGTTTTATACAATATTAGTGGTGTAATCGCAAGTATTAGTATTGTTGCTTATACATTCTTGACACTTTTAATATTTAACTTAGTAGGTGGTAGATTATCACTACAAGGTATAGCTGCTCTTGTAATAGGTATAGGTATGGCAGTAGATTCTGCTGTTATAAGTTTTTCTAGAATAAGAGAAGAATTAAAAAGGAAAGTAAGTTTAAAAACTGCTTATGCTGAGGGAAGTAAACAATCATTTATATCTATATTAGATGCAAACTTAACTACATTAATAGCTGCAATAATATTATTTATATTTGGAGAAAGTAGTGTTAAAGGTTTTGCAACTATGTTAATTATAAGTATAATAGTAACATTTATAGTTATGGTATATTTAAATAGATATATAATGAGCCTATTTGTAAATAGTGAAAAGTTTGAAAAACATACAAAATTATTTATAGGATATAAAGATAAAAAGAAAGAAAATAAATTTGATTTTGTAAAACATAAAAAAGCTATATTTATAGTAGTATGTTTAATAATAGTATCTGGATTAATGTATATATATAGTGAAGGATTAAATCTAGGAATTGATTTTAAAGGTGGATCAACTATAGAGATAAATTCAAATACTAAACTTACTAAATCAGATATAGAAAAAGATTTAGAAGAGTTAAAATATGAAGTTGAAAGTATAGAAGAAATAGATTCTAATAGAATTTATATAACTGTTGATAATGTATTAGATAATGAAGAAACTACTAAAGTAGAAAAATATTTTAATGAAAAATATGAAGCTACAACTAGTGTAGGTGCGATATCTAATCAAGTTAAGAAAGATATAACAGAAAATGCAGTAAAAGCTTTAATAATTGCTTGTATAGGTATGATAATATATGTAACTATTAGATTTAAATTTAGTTATGGAATAAGTGCGATAACCGCACTTGTACATGACAGCATAATGGTTGTAATATTATTTAGTCTATTAAGACTAGAAGTAAATAGTATGTTTATTGCTGCAATACTTTCAATAATTGGATATTCTATTAATGATACTATTGTAATATTTGATAGAATAAGAGAAAATAAAACAAAATTATATAAAGATAGAATACATAAAGAAGAAGAGTTAAAAGAAATAGTAAATGTTAGTTTAAGACAATCTTTAACTAGATGTTTAGTAACTACATTAACAACACTTCTACCTGTAATATTCCTAATATTTGTAGGACCTCATGAAATAATAAACTTTAATATAGCTTTATTAATAGGTTTATTAGTAGGTACATTCTCAAGCTTATTTATATCAGGTCAATTATGGATGACAATAGAAAAAAGAAATATTGGTAAAGATCCAAATAAACATTGGTATGATGATAACAAAAAAGAAAAAGAAGAATTAAAAGTAAAAGGAATAAACTGTTAATTATAAAATGCGATAGATTTCTTATCTATCGCATTTTTGGTATATTTTGGTATAATGTTTTCTGAGGTGTAGTATGGATCAAAGAAAAATGGGCGAGTTTATATCTCAGTTAAGAAAAGAGAAAAATTACTCACAAGAACAATTAGCTGAATTAATACCGATTAGTAGACAAGCAATTAGTAAATGGGAAGTTGGTAAATCAGTACCTGATTGTACAACATTAGTTAGATTAAGTGAAATATTTGATGTTAATATAAATGAAATATTATCAGGAGAGAGAAAACAAAATAAAAAAAATAACTATGATAAAGTTACATTAGATTTATATAAAGATAGAAATAAAAAATATAAAACTATAAAGATATTAGTAATTTCAATAGTATTAATAATTATTTCTTTTTTTGTTTATTATTTTGTAAATACTTATAATACAATAAAAATATATACTGCAGATGTATCAACAGAAAATGTTGAAATACATAATAGTATATTTATAACAACAGGTAATAAATTCTATTTTAGGCTTGGTAGACTAGAAAAAATTACAGAGGAAGAGATAACTGGACTTAATCTTTATTATGTTGATAAAGATAATAGTAAGAAGACATTATATTCATGTATTAATTGTGAAGATTATGATATCATACTTGTAGATTTTGATGGTTATAATTCTCTATTTAATCATAATGATATTAGTTATATATTAAAAAATATAAAAGTAGAAATAACTTATGAAAATTTTGAAGAAACAATAGATTTGAAATTAAAAAGAGTTTTTAGGAATAATAAATTAATATTTGGTAAAGATTATAAAATTGTTTCTAATTTAAGTAATAAGCAATTAACATTTGATGATATAGATGAAATAGTAAAAATGATTAAGGAAAAATTTAACAAAGAAGGAGATAGTTATATTTATAAAAGTAGTGATTTTAGCATTGAATTAATTGGAAGCACTGTTATATTAAATCAAAAAGATGGAATTTATAAAGAAAATATGACATTAAATTTAAAATCATTATCTTTTGTTTATGAAATAGGATATGATAACGAAACACATCAAATGTTTTGGTTCAATATTAGTGAACAAAAATGTATAACTAATAATTGTTCAAATTATGAAGAAAAAAGTAAAGAATTTTTAGAAAAATTAAACATGGCAATTAATGAATAATAAGATAAATTTGTAAGCAACTAACAGTTGCTTTATTTTTTTCTAAAAAATGGTATATTTAAAATATAGATAGGAGGGAGAGAAAGTGAAAGGTTTAAAGTTACTTGCTGCTACATTTATTGTTACAATGTGTGCTTGCTTTATTAGTGATTCAGTATATGCTAAAGAAGTATACTATACTAATAAAAATGGTGTTAGCTTTACAGAAGAAGAATATAAATTCTTATCGCAAATGTTCTGGGAAGGCAGTCAAGATTTAATGACAGAAGAAGATTATCAAAGATTTGTTAATTCTGATCTTATGGATGGTAATTTAGAAATTATTATTTATCCAGAAATCATGCCAATAGAAGGTTCTATAAGCGATCTTGGCAAAACTGTGAAATTAGCTAAAACGTGTATAGATGAGTGTACTATTTCAACAACAGCCACTTGGACAGGTGTACCCAATATTAGAAGCTATGATGTAATAGGTGCTTATTTAGGCGATACTAAATTAGTTATGACTCCTGTTACTACTGTTGTTAGTACGACAACAACAGATGGATCACTTGAAATGGTTCAAGCTTCAAATGGATTTGGTGTATCAATAAAGTTACCATCAACAGGTACTAATGTAATAGTAAATCAAGTATACAAAGTAACAAAAGGTGGATATCTTTATGCAACTTACCAACATGCAAAAAGAAGTATAAGTTTAGCTAACAGTAAAAAATATACTTTTTCAACTCTTGGTTATGGAAATGTATTTTTGTTTAGTGGAGTTGCTGAAGATATTTATGACCAAATGGGCGGATTAAAAGCTACTCTTGAATAATTTAATTAAATATAACTATTACTATATATAGTAAAATAAAAAAATATAAGAAGGCACTATCCAAAACATATATTTTAAGACTACCTTAACAAATTAAAATATATAGATTCTTAAACTATATATAGAAATGGTTTATTTATTATTATTAATATTCTAAAAAAAAACTAATTAATGGCTAATAAAGCCAGTAGAAGGGATTATATAAATGTATACAAATTTTAGTAATGCAATAATGTTTCCTAGTGAGGTTTTATTAAAAGGAATTGATATTTCTTATAGAAAAGCAACAGGTGTTATGACACATAAAACGGATTATATTTTTGGAATTTTAAAATCATTAGAAGATGATACTATAAAACGTCATGCACCATTTGGATTCTTCAGCACTTCTATAGCTAAAAGAAGAATAGATGAAGAAGCCTTAAAAAGAATATGTTTACCATTTGTGTAGTAAAAATTTAAAAAAGAATATTTATAATAAGTTATTAATATTATTTAAGAATGCTGGTAAAAATAAAGCAATTAAAACTGCTTTATTTTTTCTTAAATATTTTTTTAAATATTTATTTTTAAATTTAGATGTGTTATAATCAGTATGGTGATGGTATGAAGAACATGATAAAAGTAATTTGTATTTTTATGATATTTTTTACTTTTGGTTGTGGTAAAGAAAAATACTCATCATGTAGTATAAATATAGATAACACTTTAGATAATTATTCTAAAAGTGGAACTTATAAAATATACTATGATAAAACATTTGCGACTAAAATAGTAGAGGAGGAAGTATACAATTCTTCTAATAAAGATACTTTAGAGTATTTAGAAGAATCATCAAAATTAAAATACAATAATTTAAAAGATTTATATGGTGGTTATGATTTTGATATAAAACTTAATGGAGATACTCTAACTATAAAAAGTACTATTAATTTAGAAGAAGTAGACTTAAAAGAAATGGCTAGAAATAAAGATATCAATAATGATTATGTAAAAGCTAATAAACTAACTTTTACAGGAGCAAAACATATTTATGAAGATAAGGGAGCTATGTGCGAAGATTAAGAAAGAAGGTATATTATGGGAAAAATTAAAGATGTAATAGGAAGAGAAATTTTGGATTCTAGAGGAAATCCTACAGTAGAAGTGGATGTAATATTAGAAAATGGAGTAGTAGGTAGAGCAGCTGTTCCAAGTGGAGCATCCACAGGAGTAAGAGAAGCTCTAGAAATGAGAGATGGTGGATCTCGTTATATGGGTAAGGGTGTTTTAAATGCAGTAGGACATGTTAACCATGAATTAAGAGATTTAGTTATTGGTATGGAATCAAAAAATCAAAAAGAAATTGATTATGCTATGATAGAATTAGATGGAACAGAAACAAAATCTAAACTTGGAGCGAATGCTATACTTGGTGTATCTATGGCAGTATTACGTGCTTCTAGTATAGAAGCTAATATGCCATTATATAGATATATTGGAGATGGTAAAACTTTACCAAAACCAATGATGAATATAATAAATGGTGGAGCACATGCAGATAACAGTTTAGATTTTCAAGAGTTTATGATTATACCTGAAGCATCTACTATAAAAGAGAGAATAAGAATAGGGTCAGAAGTATTTCATACATTAAAAAAAGTTTTGAATGAAAAAGGATTATCAACCGGAGTAGGAGATGAAGGTGGTTTTGCTCCTAATTTAAAAAGTAATACAGAAGGTTTTGAACTTATAATGGAGGCAATTACAAAAGCTGGATATACTCCTGGTGTTGATGTTAATTTGGCAATAGATGTTGCAGCATCTGAGTTCTATCAAGATGGTAAATACAATTTAAAAGGGGAAGGTAGAACTTTAACTACAGAAGAGTTGATTGAATTTTATGAAGAATTAGTAAGTAAATATCCTATTATATCTATAGAAGATCCAGTAGATGAAAACGATTGGGAAGGATTTAGATTAATAACTGAAAGATTAGGAAATAAGATTCAATTAGTTGGAGATGACCTATTTGTAACTAATAAAAAATGTTTACAAAAAGGAATAGATATGCATGCTGGTAATGCAATTCTATTAAAAGTAAATCAAATTGGTACCATAACTGAAACATTAGAAACAATAGAACTTGCAAGAAATAATGGATATAATACAGTTATTTCACATAGAAGTGGAGAAACTGAAGATACTACAATAGCTGATTTAGCAGTAGGACTTAATCTAGGTCAAATTAAAACAGGTTCTATGTCTAGAACAGATAGAATTTGTAAATATAATCAGTTAATAAGAATTGAGGAAGAATTAGAAAGACAATAATCTTTCTTTTTTGATTAATATGAATGAAGTAAAAAAAGAAAAAATAATATCTGATGTTTTAGAATCTTTATCACATTCTAAATTTAGAAGTTCATTCCATTTAAAAGATGAAGATATTAATTATATAAAAAAATGTGGTACTAAAAAGATAAAAGAACATGCAGAAACTTTTATAAATGAAAGGCTTGCTAGAAGCGATATTAAAAATGATGGAAAACAAACTCCTATGAAAGGACATCCTGTATTTATCGCACAACATGCAACAGCTACATGTTGTAGGGGATGTTTAGAGAAATGGCACCATATAAAAAAAGGAAAAGAATTAACTGATAATGAAAAAAATTACATTATATCTATTATATTAACATGGATAAAGAAAGAAAAAAATCAAAAAAAATTTGTGAATAATTAGTGAAAATGATAGTAATTTTATTAAGTAATAATTAGTGAAAATGATAGTTGC
>CANROP010000015.1 GCA_947632265.1 uncultured Bacilli bacterium | reverse complement strand
TTTTGCCGTTAAATATATCTATCATTTTCACTAATTATTATTTTTTATTTCACTATCATTTTCAAAAATTTTTCACAACTTTATTTTTTTGTTTTTAAAAAAGATATTAATAATCAATATCTTCTTTATTATTTTTCATATCAATTGTTGCTTCATTAACTGCATCATCTATTGTTTTTATCGCATCAGTTATAATACTATATCCTGCTGCAGCACCAAATCCATGAGAGAGTGCTTTTAACTCTTTATTAAGTTTTCTTATATATGATATTATTTGTTTTTCACTATATCCGACTAAATATATCAAGAACTCATTACCATCTGTTCTTATTATTTCGCTATTTTGTAACTGATTTTGAATAAATATATTAGCTGCTTCAGTAATTACTTTATCCCCTTCTTCTCTACCATAATTATCATTGATATAAGATATATTATTTAAATCTATTATTATAATAGCTTGAGGATAAACTTCTGAATCATCCCATTGTTCTATCTTACTATTTAAATATGCCCTATTCTTTAATGATGTCAATTGATCGATATATTTTATTTTATCTTCTTTTGATAAATGTACTTGTTTATTTTTCTTAATTCTTTTTATCATAACTTTTATATGATTAGAAAAATCTAAAACAACATATAAAAGTAAAGCTAATATTATAATTATTAATATATATTGTATATTACTACTATTAGTAGCTATATCACTATAATTATTTGAAATTATATCATTAATAGATGTATATGATAAGAAGAAATTAAATAATTCTTTAAAAACTTTATTAGATTCATCATCATTTATAACATAATTATACATTTCATTTGAATTTACTAAATAGTTAATTTTACTATCACTTAAAGATGATGAGTTATAAAAGATATAATTATCTAAATCCATAACTGTTACATCATTTATGCTAAAATCTTTTGTTAAATCTCCTAAATTGTTATATGATTTAACTTTTGCACCTATATCTATTAGAGATTTTTCTTGATAAGAATCTTTAAGTACTAATACTTCTTTATTTTTTAAAGATGTAAGTCCATCTATTACATATTTATTATTTACTCCTGATACTATAGCTAATGATTTATTAAATACACCAACTGTATTATAAATCTCATTTTGATATTTTTCACTATCAGCTATATTTAATATAAAATCCACTTTTCTAGTATTAAATGCATCTAGTAATTTATTTATACTTTTATATTGTGTATAATCTATTGATATACCTGAAAATTCATTAAATTTTTCTAATACTATTCTGCTTAATCCAGATATTTCTTTATCCTCTATATGATTATAAATACCATAATCTATAAAACCATAACCATAATTTTTACTGTTTAAAGTTTTTCTATCTATATCACTAATATTCTTAAACATAAAATAATTATCAAGTAATGTTTCATTATATTTATCTACATATTCATTATCTTTCCATGTATTATAAGTTTTTCTAAGAATACTATTTAATTCTTTAGATCCAGCTGTAGTTAAAACAAAATATTTTTTCAAATCGTTAAAATGAAATGAAATATTATAATTATTTTCTATTACTTCTTTAGTAAATAACAACTTAGGAATTATTATCGCATTTAATGTTGTAGAACTATCAATATCCCCTTGGTTAATTTCTGTAGAATCTCCCATTAAAGCACTCTTTAAATCTGAATAAGAATTATAGTCTACATATTCTATATTATTTAGTGAATAATAATTAGATAATCTAGATTTATCACTAGATAAAATACCTATTTTTAAATCTTTTATATCAGATAAATCTTTATATTTAGTATTATTATTTGTTACTAATACTAAATTATCTTCTAATAAAACTATATCTGTATCACTTGGATTATCTATTACATTTAATTTATAGTTATAATCTACATCAGAATCAATTTTATATGTTACAACATTAAATTGTAAAGATAAATCTTTATTTACATAATCTAAATAATCATATAATATTCCATCTCCATCATAACTTAGTATTGGAATATCATTTATAACAGCTATATCTATAACATTATACTTATTTTGATCTAGCCATTTACTTTCTTCTAAAGATAAATTATTTTTACTTCTTGAATTAAGTAAAAAATATAGAATAATAGATACTAAAACTAGTACAACTATTATAACGATTATTGCTACTTTATTTTTCTTTTTTTTCATAAATCACCTATTACCACGCAAAACTTGAACTAGTTTTATGTTTATATCCTATTTGTGGATATACTTCACTTTCTTCATTTTTACTGTCTACGTATACTTGTATATCGTAAAATTCTAAATTTTGTTCACTAAATAAACTTATTGTTTCATCTAGTTTAGTCTCTATTTTTTTTAAATCTATATCTTCTTTTAACGTTATAAATATTGTTATTATCTTTGTATGATCTTCATTTGTATGTATATCTATACTTTCAATATTATCTAGTTCATTTATTTTATCTTTTACAGCATCTACTTCTTCACTTGTTAATTTATAATTTTCAATTCCTTCTAATCTTTTACTAGTAGTATTAGGAAATAAATTATTATAAATTTTAATAAGTAATACAATTATTAATAATAATACAACTACGGAGATGGTGCAAGTAATAAATTTAGAATTTATTTTTTTCTTCATATTATCGCCTCATTAATAAAGAAGAAGAATTATTTTTCTCCTTTTTCTAACTTATTTAATATATCTTTTGTAACTATAATTGCTTTTTCTCTTACTACATTTGCTGATTTTTCTAAAACTGGTGTCCCTTTTTCTACAGCATATTTAACTAAATCTTCTGCTTTTTCTTTTATCTTCTCTGCTTTGTTTTTAGCAATCTTTAGTACTTTTTCTTTATCTAATTCAGATAATTCATGCATTATATCATCTATTTTATTTTGAATATTTTCCTTTACTTCTTCAGAATCGATATTTTTTGCTTTATCTATTAATTCATCTATCTTTTTCTTTAATATTTCTCTATTTTGTTTACCATTATTTTTGGTAAAAAGCATGCCTATTCCAGCTCCTATACCAACACCGACTAAAAATTTACCAAAACCACTTTTCTTTTCTTTACTCATTATTATCTTTTCCTTTCTTTCTTCTAAATAAGACATTTATAAAATTCGATACTGCATCTACTACTTTATCACTTACACTAGCAGCAAAATCAGTAGTTTTATCTATTATATTAAAAACACCATCTACTTTATTCATCTTATTATTGACATCGTCAATTACAACATCAACTTTTTTTAATGTCTTTATTAATTTTATTCCTAAAACTATTAAAATAATTACTAAAATTATTAATGATAAGTATAAAATAACGCTTAAAAGTTCATTTACATCTACTGTCACTTTTATTCATCTCCTTTTTTATATAAAGTTGAATCTATAAATCCTAGTAAATCATCTTCATTTAAATCATCATTTTCATCTAATTTATTAGTTTCATTTTTTGTTTTTCTAACTAATAGTTCATCAAGTTCTCTAGTAAGGTCATCAGTTAAATCTGATAACAAATCATCTTCTTTACCTTTAGTTTCTTCTACTTTAGGCTCCTCATCTTTTTTAAATAAAATAGAATTATTTCCAAACAAAGTATTTTCAAGTTCATCTTCTAATGTTCCATATGCTTTATTTCTTATGGAATCTATTGATGGTTCTACTTTTTCATTTGAGTTTTTAACATCACTTCTTGTTACAATATCTTCTTTGTGATAATTCTTATCTAATATACCATATACTGGAGATATTATAGGAGTTGGTTTGAAAACTTTTCTTTCCTCTTCTTCCATTTGTTTCATAAGTTTTGCATTATAAAGATCTTTTTCTTCTTCCTCTTCTTTTTTCTTTTCTACTTTAGGAGTTAAATTCAAATCCTTAAAATCATCTTCATTGAAAAATACTGGTTTATTTACTTTTTCTTCTTCAGTAAACGTATCATCTATTAAATTGCTTTCTATATTTGATTTAAGGGGTGCTTCTACTGTGACATGTGTAACTTCTTTTTTTATTTCTTCTACTTTTACATCGTCATCTTCTACTTCTTCAGTAAACATATTTTTTACTTTTTCTAATAATTTCATAATTTCACCTTATTCCTCTTCCATAGTATCTTTTTCTAATTCAAATTTACCACTATCTTCTTTAGAATTATAATCGTCATATTTACCAGTCTTATTTGTAAAGTAATCATCTTCTAGTAATAATTTTACAATATTATAGTTATACTTTATTGTCGATAATATATAGGATGAATTTAATACTGCATCATTTAAATTATTTTCTTTTACTTTAGCCTCTATTTTAGCATAATTATATATAAATTTTAAATAATACATATCTCCATCTTTTGATATTTCTAAGTATCCAGAATGTTTAAATCCATCATCTGTAGATATTTTCTTAGAATAATATACATTAGGATTTTCAGTATATTTTGTATCTACATTATAATAATAACTTACTAAATCTACATATAAATAATAATAAACTCCATTACAGTACAATATATCGTTTAAATTATCACTTTCCATATATGTAACACCACTAGGTAAATAATATTTATAACCTTGTCCAACTTGGTTAAATAAGTCATTATCCTTTGTAAGAATTACATTTAATATATTATCTATACTATCTGTATTTATTCTTACTATGGAGCACCCTGTAAGTAATAAAACTAAAAGTAAAACTAGGATATGCTTTTTCATTATACACCTTCCTAATCTATTATAACAAATATTTATGTTTTTTTCTATACTATATAATATTTGTATGTAAAATTTTGTATAATTATTTTTTTACAACTATTTTGTATATAGGAAATCCAAGTGAACTAAATTTCTTTTCATACTCAGTTTCTATATTATTCTTTACATCATCTTTATGTAAATCAAGACTAATCTCTTCTATCTTATAACCATAGTTTACAAATGATATTATTGAAAATTCAAATAATTTTCTATTATCCGTTTTCATAATAATATGTTTATCATTTTTAAATAAATTATCATATTTCTTTAAGAAATTTTTGCTTGTAAGTCTTCTATTTTCATGTCTATTTTTAGGCCATGGATCTGAAAAATTTAAATATATTAAATTAACTTCTTTATAAAACACATCACATATTTCAGTTGCATCCATTCTAATTAATCTTAAATTAGGTATATCAGTATCTATCTTTTCAATAGCTCTTACTATTACACTATCGTATTTTTCTATACCTATAAAGTTAATATTAGGATACATTTTAGCCATCCCTATTATGAAATCTCCTTTACCCATCCCTATTTCTATATTTATAGGATTATCATTATTAAAAATTGATTTATAATTTCCTTTATAATTTTTATAATCTTTTATAACATATTCTGAGTTATCAATAATATAACTCGCACCTTTTACATTTCTAAGTCTCATAAATATAACAGTATAATACTGTCCTCCTAATTAGATTATAACATATTTTGTAAATATAATAAACATCAAGCATATAATTTATGTAGGAGGTAATATGAAAGATAAAAGAAATTGTAATATGAATAGTTATCCTGTATATCCAGGACCTATGATGGTTCCACCTATGGGTTATCCTGTAGGATATCCTGGTAATTTTGATGGAGCATATACTGGAGGAGTTACAAATAATACTTTTGAACAACAATTAAATAATATGGAACAACAAATAAATTTATTAGATCAAAGAGTAACTAGATTAGAAAAATTAAATACTTCAACTACTACAAATAATTATAATAAATATAATGACTCTAATTACTATATGGTATAATTAAATCTCGATTATTATCGAGTTTTTTTATAAAAGAGACTATAAATTACTTATAGCCTCCTTTATTACTCTTATAGAGTTTTTTATTTTATCTTTTTCTTCTTCATTTAATGGTATATATATTTTTTCTTTAACTCCCGAATTATTAACTATAGCAGGTGTTGATATATATATATCATTTTCTTTATCATATGCTGAAACTGAAAGTATTACATTTTCATCACCTAGTATAGCATCTGTAATTCTAGCTAAACACATACCAATTCCATAATATGTCGCACCTTTTCTATCTATTATTTCATATGCTGAATTTCTTACATCATGTTCAATTCTATCTTTTTCTTCTCTATTCAAATATGCATCAATTCCCTTTAAAGCAATACTCGCATTACTCCAAGGAATAAATTCAGAATCTCCGTGCTCGCCTATTACATATGCTTCTATATCTTTTGGACTTATACCTACTTTATCCCCTATCATATACCTAAGTCTTGCGGTATCTAGAGTGGTCCCTGTACCTAAAACTCTACTATGAGGTAATTTTGAATATTTATAAGTTAAATATGTCATAACATCCAAAGGATTTGTAGCAACTAAAAATATTCCATTAAATCCACTAGCCATTACGCTTTCTACTATAGATTTAAAAATAACACTATTTTTATTAATAAGATCCATTCTAGTTTCTCCAACTGCTTGATTAGCACCTGCAGCAATCACTACTATTTTAGCATCACTACAGTCGTTATAATTACCTAATTTTATATTTATTTTAGAAGGGCTGTATGCTAAACAATGATTTAAATCCATTACCTCGCCTTCTAATTTTCTTGTGTTTATATCTATTAGAATTAATTCATTTACATAAGTTCTTTGATTTAAAAGAGCATATGCATAACTCATACCAACATTACCACAACCAACTATTACTATTTTATTTTTCATAATTTCCTCCATAGTTATTTTTATATTTAAAAATTAAATACCTTACTTTTAGATTATAACAAATGTCTAGATAAATGTCTATGTTTTGTTAATGCAAAACACAGCATATAGTGGAACCGATTTTATATTGTTTTCAAATCCAAAATTTTTAAGAGATATTCTAATACTATACTTAGGATTATATTTTTTTATATATTCATTTAAACTTTTACTACTAGTTCTTCTTCCACTTTTAACCTCAACTGGAATAATATCTCCATCTATTTTTATTAAGAAATCTATTTCGTATTTATCAAAATTATAATAATACAATTCTTTTGATTTAGGATATAATTCACATGCAATATAATTTTCAGCAAGAACACCTTTATACATCTCATTTTTATCTAAAATGATTTCACTATAATCTAAATTAGATAGAGATCTAAGTAATCCTACATCACTTAAATATATTTTAAATTTTGAAGAATTTACGAATGCTTTAAGTGGAGACTCATTTTTTTCAGTTAAACTACATTTTAATATCATATTACTAGCAAGCAACCAATCTAGACTACTTTCATATCTAATTTTTCTCGCATCTTTATCTACTATACTATATTTAAATGTATTATTAACTCTTGCGAGTTCTTTGGGTATAGAGTTATATATCTCATTATTTTTAATTCCTTCACTGTTTTCTGTATACTTATTCATATCAGCTAAATAAGAAGTTATAATTTGCTCTTGAAGTTCAAAATTTACATGAGATATATTAAAGTCATTAGATATAAAATTATTAATCATAGCTGGCATTCCACCTAATACTAAATATTTTTTATATAAATCAAGTGCTTTCTCATGAATAGGATTCATAAGAGGAGTATTCGTTTCATAATGTGTTTCTATTTCATTAATTAACTTAGTTTCTCCTAAAGCTATTAGATATTCTTCAAAATCCATTGGATATAAATATTTAATTACTACTTTGCCAACGGGGAAAGATGATTTAAATCTATTAATTTTAACCCCTAATAGTGAACCTGCACAAACTATTTTATAAGGTTTCTCACTCTCGCAAAAATATTTTAAAGATGTTATTGCTCTTTCACTTACTTGTATTTCATCTAAAAAAATTATAGTATTTTCTGGATTGATATTTACATTTTTTATAATTTCTATTTTTTCAATTATTGTATCTGGATCAATAGTTTTTTCAAAAACCTCTTTAATATTTTCATCTTTATCTAAGTTAATATAAATATAATTCTCAAAATTATTTTTACAAAACTCTTCTAATATATAAGTTTTTCCTGTTTGTCTTGCACCAATAAGCATAAGTGGCATCTTATAATCGTTTTTCCATATTTTTAATTCTTCTTCTATTTTTCTATACATGTAGATTCACCTCTATGTACATTTTAGCACGTTTCGTACAAAAAATACATATTTTATTGTAATTTTTCGTACATATTGTACGAAAAATATGCTTTATAGGAAAATTAATTATACTATTACTTTATTTATTCACTTAAAAGTAATCTAATGGTTTCCCCTTCATAAACTTTTTCTCCACTAGATGGACTTTGATATGTTATAACATTTCCATTACCACTATATTCTACTTTAAATTTTTTTAAAAGTTTTACTGCTTCATTTATACTTAAACCTATTACATTAGGTACTTCTGCATATTGTTTGTCAAAGTAATTATATTCTCTTTCTATTTCATCATCTCTTTTATCTATATTTAAAATATCTATCGCACTTAAAAGTACATTTTTAGCAATCGGTGCGGCTACAGTACCTCCATATTGTGTTATACCTTTTGCATTATCTATCGCAACATATACTATAACTTTTGGATCATCAGCAGGTAAAAATCCTATAAAACTTGTAATATAATTTCCGCTTAAATAAGATCCATTTACTGCTTTTTGTGCAGTTCCTGTTTTTCCTCCTACTCTATAGCCTGCTATATATGCATTATGTCCTGTTCCTCTAGCTACTACACTTTCAAGTGCATTTCTAACTTTTATACTAGTATCTTCACTTATAACTTTTCTAACTACTTTTTTAGAGTTTTCCAATATTACACTATTAGTTTCTGGTTCATTTAAACTTTTTACTATATATGGTTTATATAAAATACCCCCATTTATAGCTGCACTTACTGCTGTTATTTGTTGTATTGGAGTAACTGATACACCTTGGCCAAATGCTGTTGTTGCAAGCTCTAAGTCTCCTATATCATCTACATTAAACAAGATTCCATTTGATTCTCCATTTAAATCTACCCCTGTCTTCTTCCCAAAACCAAATAAATCTATATAACTAAATAACTTTTCTTTACCTAATCTAAGTCCTAAATTAACAAACCCAGTATTACAAGAGTTTTCTACTACTTCTAGATAAGTTTCTTGGCCATGCCCTCCTGCTTTCCAGCAGTGTAATGTTGCTCCTTCTACTGTTGTCGCACCTGAATCAAAATATGTATCTTTATCTAAATCTACTATTTTTTCTTCTAGGGATGCAGCAAGCGTTATTATTTTAAATGTTGAGCCTGGTTCATATGTCATCCATATAGGTAAGTTTCTATTTATTTCTTCTGTCGTATAGTTTTGATATTCACTAGGTATAAAATCAGGACGTGATGCGATAGCAAGTATCTCTCCACTATTTGGATCCATAACAATTCCAAGTGCTTGATCTGGATTATATTCACTTACTGCATTATTTAATTCTCTTTCGAGTGCTTTTTGTAATTCAAAATTTATTGTAAGAGTTACATTTACTCCACTTTGTGGTTGCTCATATATCTGTGACATGGATAAACTATTTCCTTTCGCATCACTAAAATATTTAATTGAGCCATTACTTCCAGTTAAATAATCATCATATATTAATTCAAGTCCACTAAGCCCTTGATTATCTATTCCAACAAATCCTAATGTATGTGAGAGTAGAGAATTATAAGGATAATAACGTTTTGCTTCCTTTACTAAATATACACCTTCATAGTTTAATGCATTTATTTTATCAGCAATTTCATAACTTAAATTTCTTCCTTCTGGATGTACTCTTTCTATTGACGTTTTCTTTGATACATGTTTATACATTTCATCATAACTAACCCCTAATATTTGTGATAGATCTTTTGATACTTTTTCTTTATCTTCTATTTGATTTGGAATAAGTACTAGTGATGTTGTTGTTATATTAGAAGCTAGGGCTACTCCATTTCTATCGTATATTATGCCTCTATTTGCAGCAAGTGGAAGATTTCTACTCCATAGTCCTGTTGCATATTTATTTAATTTTTTATAATCTATAACTTGTATATAAAATACTTTACCTATTATAATTAAAAATAATAAAACTGTAATTAATATAACTATTTTAATTCTTACATGTATATCTTTAAAAAACATAATATCACCATTTAATTTTATGTTGAATAAAGAAAAAAAGTCATTAAGACTTAATAAAATTTTAATTCATTAATATTAATTTTTTAAATTTAAATAGTTTATCATAAGACAATATTATTTGTTGTTGTACTCATCACATTTTTCTTCTAACAATTTAAAATTGCAACATCTTTTAGCAATGTTAGAATCTAACGTACCACTTAAGTATTTATCGTATATTTTTTTAGATTTTTCATACAATTTTATACTATTACGATTTAACCAATATAACTGTTCATTTAAAAGTTTTATATATTTTTCTTCTGCTTTAGTTACACAATCTTTATCTAAATCTATTTTTATAATATTTTTTTCTGTTACGGGTAACATGTTATTAAAATTAATTGCGCCAAGTTTACCATTATTCAATTTTAAAAAATCTAATTTTGATCTCATTTTCAAATGTTTAGGCTTTGGACTAGATAGAGGAGCGAAATACATTAAATCATTAACTTTAAATAAAACTCCTATAAAAGGTCTTAATTCTTTTTCACCATAATTATATGGTACTTTATTATCAAATTGTCTTAAATAATTGCAGTAATTTATATCCAATCTAACTATAATTAACGTTTTTCTCATGTTAACACCTCAAACTATTATACTATAAAATTATAAACAAAACTAGAGTTTGCTCTCTAGTTCTTTTTTAAGTTCCTCTTATGGTGGGAATCACCGCTTTTTTAAGTTCCTCTTATGGTGGGAATCACCGCTTTTTTAAGTTCCTCTTATGGTGGGAATCACCGCTTTTTTAAGTTCCTCTTAATAGTGGGAATCACTAGCTTTTTTAGGATTGCTATTATAAATAGCATTAATATTATATGCACAAATGCATAACTTAATCACTTAAGTACTTATAATATACTCTTTTTTTATTAAAAAGTCAAATGTTAAATTGTAAATAAATATAACTACTATTAATTTTTATTCATTATCACTATTGTTAGTATTTTCTAGTCCTTTATAATAATTATATCTTTCTTCCGCATTTTCTTTATTAAGCTTTAAAAGTTGTTCTGCATTAGGATTAATTTTATTTAGCATGGAATATCTTGTTTGTAATTTTAAAAATTCATCATATTTAGAAAAATCTACATTCTTACTATCAAAAGTAAAACCATTTAATGGATGTCTTCTAAATATTGGAAAATATCCACATTCAACAGCAAGTCTTTCCATAGATACAGAATTACTCATACCACCCTTTATTCCATGTGATATACAAGGACAATATGCGATTACTATTGATGGTCCATTATAATCATTTGCTTCTTTCAAAGCTTTTATAACTTGCATCATATTTCCACCTAATGAAACCTGTGCGACATAAACATTTTTATATGCCATAGCCATTCTAGCTAAGTCTTTCTTTTCATTAACTTTACCAGTTGTTGTAAATGATGCGATAGAACCTTGTTCACTAGACTTACTAGATTGACCTCCTGTATTTGAATATACTTCTGTATCTAGTACTAATATATTTACATTTGAGTTACTAGCAAGCACATGGTCTATCCCACCAAATCCTATATCGTAAGCCCAACCATCTCCACCTATACACCAATAATTTCTAGATGGAATATATTCCTTAAGATCTTTTAACTCTTCAGGTATGTCATCATTTAAATTGTTATAAACATGCATAGTTTTTTCATAATCATCATAATTATCTAACCATTCTTTAAATAAATGTGAATTAGAATTATCCATATTTTTTTCCATTATATTTTTAATTCTATTTCTAATTAAAGTATTTGATATCATCATACCATAACCATATTCAGCATTATCTTCAAATAATGAACTTGCCCATGGTACGTTATATGGTGTAGATGGAGCACTTCCTCCATAAATTGATGAACAACCTGTAGCATTAGCAATAACTAAATTACCTTTAAATAGTTGTGTCAATATTTTTATATATGCTGGTTCTCCACATCCAGCACATGCTCCACAATATTCAAATTCTGGTTTAACAAATCCTATACCTTTTACTGTTAATTTCTTAAATAAATCTTTTTCTTTTATATTTTCATTTAGATATTCAAATCTATCTTGTTCTTTATTTCTAAATTCATCTATTGATGATTTATAAGTAAGAGCTTTATTTCCTTTAAGTCCAGGACAAGTATTTATGCAAAGTCCGCATCCTGTACAATTTTTAATAGATATACCTATAGTAAAATAGTAATCAGGTAAACCTATCGCTTGCATGCACTTTTCTTTAACAAAGTCTGGTGACTTGTCATATTCATCTTTACTTAATAAATAAGGTCTTATAACTGAATGAGGACATACGAGTTCACAATTATTACAATTTATACAATTACTACTTATATAACTTGGAACTATTTCACTTAGTACTTTTTCTTCTAGAGAACTAGTACTTGGTTTAAATATTCCACTTGGCATAGATAAGAATGAACTAACATTTAAGTTATTACCTTCTCTTTTAAACATTGCTTCATATATATCACTATAATTAAATTCTTTATAACTTGTAATATCTAGTTTAATTTCTTTTATAGTTTCATTTGTAATATCTAGTGCCTTTATATTTGCTTCTACTATATCAGAACCTTTTTTACTAAATTTATTTTCTATATATTTAATAAGTTCTTCTTTAGAAAAATTATAATCAATTAAATTAGTAATATAAAGTATTGCATTTTCCATAATCATACTAATCTTATTTCCAAGTCCTACTTTGCTCGCTATATCATAAGCATTTAATGTATATATTCTTGTATTATTTTCCCTTAGTAATTTAACTAATTTTTTACTAAAAGTATTTTTTAATTCTTCTTCACTTTTACTTGTATTAACTATTAATATAGAATTTTTACTTATATTACTTAATATTTCAAATTCACTAAAATAACTATCTTTAGATACAACTACTATATCAGGATTTTCTACATAGTAAGTAGATCTTATTTTTTTATCACTTATTCTTAAATGAGATATTGTTACTCCTCCACTTTTTTTAGAGTCGTATTGAAAATATCCTTGTACATAATTATCCGTATTATCTCCAATTAATTTTATTATTGATTTAGATGCGCTAACCATTCCATCTGAACCATATCCATATATTAAAATTTCTTTACTATTTTTTATACTTAAATCTTCTGTTTTTAAACTTAAATTTGTAACATCATCTTCTATACCAATAGTAAAGTTATTTTTAGGATTATCTAACATATCAAAAACTGCTTTTATATCTTTTGGTGTTGTATTTTTACTTGATAATCCATATCTTCCACCTACTATTTTTATATCTTTATCTTTTAGGGCAGATAATATATCTAGATAAAGCGGCTCTCCATTAGAACCAAATTCTTTAGTTCTATCTAATACGGCTATTTTTTTTACAGATTGAGGTAATACGTCTAGTAAGTATTTACTACTAAATGGCCTATATAAGTGTACTTCTATTAATCCTAAATCTTCATCTAGAGCATCTATTACTTCTTTAATTGTATCACAGATAGAACCCATAGCTACTATAACTTTATTTGCCCTACTACTTCCATAATAATTAAATGGTTTATAGTCTGTTTTAGCAAGTTCATTTATTTTACTCATATAATCATTAACTATATCAGGAACCTCTAAATAAAATTTATTTCTAACTTCAGTTGCTTGAAAATATATATCATCATTTTGAGCAGTACCACGAGTATTAGGTTTTCTTGGATTAAGTGCTTTTTTTCTAAAGTTATTTAATGCTTCTTTATCAAGTAAATTTAGGTAATCTTCCATCTCTAATACTTCTATTTTATCTATTTCATGACTTGTTCTAAATCCATCGAAGAAATGCATAAAAGGTAGGCTTGATTTTATCGCACTAAGATGGGCTACACCACTTAAGTATGATGCATCTTGTACTGATGAGGATGCTAGCATACAAAAACCAGTACTTCTTGTTGCATATATATCTTGATGATCTCCAAATATACTTAATGCATGTGTCGATAAAGAGCGAGATGCCACATGCATAACACAAGGTAACATTTCTCCTGCCATCTTATACATATTTGGTATCATTAAAAGAAGTCCTTGGCTCGCAGTAAAAGTGGTAGCTAAAACACCATTTTGAAGAGCTCCATGTATTAACCCACTAGCACCTGCTTCGCTTTGCATTTCTATTACTTTAACTTTATCGTTAAACATATTTAATTTATTTAAACTACTCCATTCATCCATGTGTTCTGCCATTGGGCTTGATGGAGTTATTGGATATATACCAGCAAGTTCTGTAAACATATATGCAGTATTCGCACATGCTTCATTGCCATCTACAGTTTTTATCTTTAACATTTTATCACCCATTTAATTATACTATAATTAGAACAAAAGTCAAAAATAAATTTTTAAAAATTATTACGAGATGACTTTAAACATAAGAAAAAGAAGTAGTAATACTCCTATCAAATAATTAATTCAAGTTTAGTATCCACTTCCTAACTGTTTTATATATATTTTATCTTTAGAATATATTCTATCTCTATCCACTAGTACTAAAGGATACTTTCTAAACCAAACTGGTACTTCTTCAGGATTTGGACAGTCAGCATCAAGGTACGTATCTAATAACATAGTATTTTCTCCACATGTTCCTTTAGTTAGAGTATCTGTTCTTTTGTACCCTAATCTATCAAGCTCTAAATCAAAATATCTAAAATACTTAGGATCAATATTAGAAGCTCTTCTAGTTAAATACCTTTGAACTTCTAATCCGCCTTTAACTATTCCTTTTTCATCTCTTAAATATATTTCTTCATAGTTTTTAGCAATCAGATAAAGATTAGGACAAATAACATCTTCATAAGACCATTTTGTCTTTACAAGTTTAATAACATAATCCCCGATTCTATAACAATTACAAGTTGTTCCACTACCAATAAAGCCATATTCTTTACTTTTACTTAATTCCATATATTTTTCAGTCCATTCTTCTAATAAATTACCTAATCCACAACAATATATTGATTCTAAGGCTCCTTCTTCTATATTTCCTAGAAAGTCTGATTCTATAGAATCTTGTTTTATCCTTCCTAAAAAATATTTTATTTTACTAGCAAAATCATCTAATAATTCTTGATTTATCTTTTCTTTATGTCTTAAGTATAAAGAAAAGCGATAATCAGCTGATGTACTAAATAAAGTATCAGCATCTTTTCTAAAAGCATTTTCTTTGATAATATTAGGGTCATTTAATAACTTAGGTTGATCAGGATTAACAATCCAATCAGCTGTTAATAACTGAGATGCTAAATAATTATATTTGTAATTTTTAATAATAAATTCTTTTAATTTTATGTAATCTCTTTCCCGATTATTTATTAGTAATACAACTGCTAATTTAGAAATGTCATCTGGATTCATTAGCTGTGGTAAAAATGTTAATTGTTCATTTGGTTCATAAGTAACTGATGTTGTATATTTGGTAATATCATCATATATTTTATCTATATCCTCTGGATGATTCTTTATTAAATAATTCATAAATAAATAACGAATGTGGAGATCTGAATATCTTGATAATTTATAAATTAATTCTCTATTGTTACTGTTAAATGCATATTTAACAACACAATCAAAATACTTTGTATCCTCATTATTAGATAAGATTGTATCAAAATTTTCATATAATACTTTAAGACCTAAAGGAGAATTATATAAAAGATTATTCAACATTTCAGGAGTTACATTTTTAATATTTAATAACTCGTAAGCCTCATCTGCAAATTCTTTAATATCATATATTATAGAAAAGCAAAATGATGGTAAATTTACTTTTAATTTAGAAAGAAATCCATTTATTATCTCTATTCTATTTGGTGATTTTCTAACATTTTCAATTAAGTGTTCATAGTCATATGGTGTAGAGCGAAATACAAAATCAACTTTACCATCTCTCAAATATTCTAATGTATTAAAAGCCATATATTCCTCCTTTTGGTATCATATTATAGCAAATTATTAAATATATATCAAATAATGAAAAAGAATTGGTACAAAACTTTCCAATTCTATTTTACCATTTACAAATATTAAGAAACTTAATAAATTGCACTATAATTATAGCATTTTTATCAATAAAATAAAACCTAGTTATTAAAAACTAGGCATTGAATGATCTAAGGCTTCTAAAGTTTCTTAGATACAGTTCATTAATAGTATATTCTTTTTAAAACTAATTATTCATTAGGAAAACCCATAATATCTAATATTTTAGTAACACTAACTGAATGTAAATTATTAGATAATTTTTTTATTTCTTTATTTATTTCGTTTTTAAATTCTTGAAACATATCAGTATCTAATAACTTTTCCATACAACCGATAACCATATATAAGTTAGTTATAGTACTAGTTCTTTTATAGGAATTATTAATTAAATTAAATGAAAGGTAAAATTTACTAGTATAATTATATAGCCTATCTGAATGGGCTGATAAATTTCTTACCGTACTTAAATTCTTTAATATTTGTTTTAACACCTTATCAGTTAATTTAAAATTTTTAGCAATTGCTTGTCTATCACTTTGCTTTAAAGCACCATAATAACTACTAGCAACTCCGAATGTTAATATTTTAGTAAGTACAAATGGTGGAACAAATCCATGTATATCAAGGTAATGAGTAACAGATTTATGTACTTGATAGTTTTTCTTTATTTCTTCGTTAATTCTATTTATTAAATATATTCTTTTATCAATATCAATTGTAGAATCAAGATTATTCACATCTAAATAATCTTTCACCCCATATACTTTAGATATTTGATTTGCCATTAAAGACTTAATCACAGTTTCGATTTCTAAACAATATTTAAGAAAAATATTCTTTAATTTCTTATCAAAATCATATAAAGCATATATTTCTTCAAAAGACACATTTTTAATATAATTATTATTACTATCTTTAAAAACATATTTATAACTATTTATAATTGAATAATAGGTATATTTATTTATCTTATTAAGGGCATCATTCCTATCATTAATAATAACATTTTTAGATTCCAAATAATTAAGTAATTCTTCATTAGTTTTATATTCTTTCATAAAATGATATCTCCTTTTTTATATAAAAAATGACCTAGGGCTTCAAAAGTTTCCTAGGTACCGCTCGGTATAAAGTATATCAAATATTATATATTGTGTCAATACTTTTTGATTGATTTTGAGTTTGCCCTTTTTGGAAATTTTATTGTAGAGAAATTAAAAAGACTTTACAATTTTTTTCTTTGAAATATAAGCATTTAATATAAAATAATTCAAAAGAAAACGAATCTAAAAAGTTGTTTAGCATAAATTTAAAATTTTGCTGATTTTATTATACTATTACAATTGAGTGTTTTCTTTTTTTGCTTTAAAAACACCACTTTTCTTTTTTGAAAAATTGCATTTAGCACTTATCTAATGTGTCTGCTTCCAAAAAGGGCAAACTCAAATTTTTGATTGATTTATTTTAATAAATTTGTTAATAAATTTATTAGATTCATGATTCAACAAACACCTTTTTATTTCCAATTTTATTATATAATAGTGAGTTGTTGCTTTCAATAGATTATTTCATATTGGAAAATATATGTCGACATATAAAAATACAGTTAGACAATAAAATATAAAGACTAACTGTATTTCATTTTTCATTAAGGAAAATTTTTGATGTTTTTAAACATTGAGAAGTTTTTTTAGATACAGTTTAGAATATAGTAATATAAATTTTTATCCTTTTTATATAGGAAAATTTTTGTTTTTTACACAAAAAGGCAAAGGTGTCTTATCTTTGCCTAAATTAAATATAAATTATAAATGTTAAAAGTTTATTTAATCAAAAATTACTTATTCATTTTTTCTTTAACAGCAGCTTGTGCAGCAGCAAGTCTAGCAAGTGGAACTCTAAATGGACTACAAGATACATAATCTAATCCTACTCTATGACAAAATTCAACACTTGATGGTTCTCCACCATGTTCACCACATATACCCATATGTATATCAGGTCTTGTCTCTTTTCCTAACTTAGCAGCCATTTGTATAAGCTTTCCAACTCCGTTTTGATCTAACTTAGCGAATGGATCATTTTCAAAAATACCTTTCTTATAGTACTCACCTAAGAATTTAGCAGCATCATCTCTTGAGAATCCAAATGTCATTTGAGTTAAGTCATTTGTACCAAATGAGAAGAATTCTGCTTCTTTAGCTATTTCATCTGCTGTAACTGCAGCTCTTGGTATTTCTATCATTGTTCCTACGTGATAAGTAAGAGATACACCTTCGTTCTTTATAATTTCATCTGCTGTTTCGCAAACTATTTTTTTAACATATTTAAGTTCATTTACATCTCCAACAAGTGGTATCATAATTTCAGGAGTTATATTCATGCCCTTCTTATTTACATTAATTGCAGCCTCGATTACAGCTCTTGTCTGCATTCTAGCAATCTCAGGATATGTAACTGCAAGTCTACATCCACGATGTCCCATCATTGGATTAAATTCTTTTAAAGATTCAACTCTCTCTTTTAATGCTTCAAAACTCATTCCAAGTGATTCAGCAAGTGGTCTAATCTCTTCATCAGTATGAGGTAAAAATTCATGTAGAGGTGGATCTAGGTAACGAATTACTACTGGATCTCCTTCCATAGCCTCAAATAATCCTTCAAAATCTTTTCTTTGATATGGTAATATTTTCTCTAGAGCTTCTTCACGCATTTCAACACTATCTGCAGCTATCATTCTTCTAAAGTTAAATATTCTCTCTTCTTCAAAGAACATGTGTTCTGTACGACATAATCCAATTCCTTCAGCACCGAATTTACGAGCTTGTCTAGCATCTTTTGGAGTATCAGCATTAGTTCTAACTTTAAGTCTTCTAACACTATCTGCCCATCCCATAAATGTTTCGAAATCTCCACTTATTTCAGGATCTACAGTCTTTACTTGTTCACCATATACATTACCTGTTGAACCGTCTAAACTCATATAGTCCCCTTCATGGTATATTGTACCATCTTGAGTTTTTAATGTTTTAGCTTCTTCATCTATTACTAATGTTCCACATCCAGATACACAACAAGTACCCATTCCACGTGCAACAACAGCAGCATGGCTTGTCATACCTCCACGGATTGTTAAAACACCATGAGCAATATTCATGCCTTCAATATCTTCAGGGCTTGTTTCAAGTCTAACAAGTAATATATCTTTTTCACCATTTTCGTGTGCCTTCATAACATCTTCAGCAGTAAAATAAATCTTACCAGTTGCAGCTCCTGGAGATGCAGCAAGTCCTTGAGCAACTACTTTAGCCTTAGCTAGGCTATCACGATCAAAATTAGGATGTAATAATTGATCTAATTGTTTTGGTTCTACTTTAAGTAGGGCCTCTTCTTTAGTAATCATTCCTTCATTTACTAAATCTACAGCTATTTTAAGTGCAGCAGAAGCTGTTCTTTTACCATTACGTGTTTGTAGCATAAATAACTTACCATTTTCTATAGTAAATTCCATATCCTGCATATCTTTATAGTGTTCCTCAAGTATATTACAAATTCTTACAAATTCGTTATAACATTCAGGCATAACCTCTTTTAAAGTGTCGATTGTTTGTGGTGTACGAATACCCGCAACAACATCTTCACCTTGTGCATTCATTAAATATTCACCATATAATTTTTTCTCACCAGTTGCTGGATTTCTTGTGAATGCAACACCTGTTCCACAATCATCTCCACGATTTCCATAAACCATTTCTTGAACGTTTACAGCAGTTCCCCAGTTAGATGGAATATCGTTAAGTCTACGATAAGTTATAGCTCTATCATTATTCCAACTTCTAAATACAGCTTTTACAGCTTCCATTAATTGTACCTTTGGATCTTGTGGGAATTCTACACCAGCATGTTTTTTATACTCTTCTTTGTAGATTTCAACAACTTCCATTAAATCTTCAGCATTAAGTTCTGTATCGTATTTAACTCCTTTTGATTCCTTAATTACATCAAATTTTCTTTCGAATGAACTTTTTGGGAATCCCATAACTACATCTGCAAACATCTGTATAAATCTTCTATAACTATCATATACAAATCTAGGATTTTTAGTAGCTAAAGCAAATCCTTTTGCAACTTCATCAGTAAGACCTAAATTAAGTACAGTATCCATCATACCTGGCATTGATGCACGTGCACCACTTCTAACAGACACAAGTAATGGATTATCTTTATCTCCAAAAGTCTTTCCTGTTTCTTTTTCTAGAGCTGATAAATGTTCTAAAATTTCTTCTTTAATTTCAGGCGAAATATCTTCTCCATCATCATAATACTTAATACATGCTTCAGTTGTAACAGTAAATCCACGAGGAACAGGTAATCCAATACCAGTCATCTCGGCAAGATTCGCACCTTTACCACCTAATAAATTACGCATGTCTTTATTACCTTCTTTAAAGGCATATACATATTTTGTCATAATTTCCTCCTCATTATGAATATATTATACCATGTAAAAAAAAAATAAGGCAATACTTTTTCACATGTTTGTAAAGACTTTTTTTGCTTTTATTAAAGTAATTATGTAATATATGAAAAAGCCAAAGTTATGCACTTTGACCACTTAGTAAAAAATAACCAACTACTATTAGGATTGCTACAAAAAGTATTCCAATAAGTAAAGTTAATTCACTTTTTGATTTTGTTTCTTTTCTTTTTCTAATAGTTTTATTTGAAGGTCTACCTCTTTTTGCCATACTACCACTCCTATTTTATATAAGGATTATAGCACGTCAATTAATAAATATCAAGAATTTTTGTTATTTTACAAAAATTTTCCTTAAAACCCTAAAATACGACTATTTTCAGTAGTTTTTGTATAAATTACATCAAAATCAGTTATTA
>CANROP010000014.1 GCA_947632265.1 uncultured Bacilli bacterium | reverse complement strand
TTACAAGTTAAAATGTCCTAATTTTAAAAAAGTATTTTTAAGTTAAAATGTCCTATTCAATTATATTAGTTAATTTATTTCAAAAGGCTTTTTGTTATAGGCAGCTATATGATAGGCTTTTTTGCCAAAGGCTTTAATTACAAGCCTTTGCAAGCCATTAAAATCATATAGCTGGGTTCCTATAACATAAAAACGAATTGAAATAAATAATGAAACATTGCGGACATTTTAATTTGTAAACGAAAGACAAAAAGCGGACATTTTAACTTAAAAGTCACATATAAAATAATTTTTCATTTACATATAAATTAATTTATGATAGAATAAATGCTATTGGGTGAGGTTGTATGGATTTAAAAAATATGAAAATTACATTACCTACAGAAAAACAAGTATTTGGAAACAATAGATTATATGTAATAAAAAAATTTAAAAGAAAGTGTGCGGTAACAGATTTTGCGATTGCTTTAGGAGCTTATGCTTCAGATTGTTATCATGTATATTATGATGATTCTTTAAAAGGTCGTACTTGTCCGTATTTTTTAGCATCTTCTAATGACTATGGGGATGTATTGATTGTTAATCAATCTGGTTATGAAAGATGGGATGATGCTAGTGAAAAATCAAATGGAATCCGACCAGTAATACCTTTTGATGATATTTCTTCTTTTTCTTCAGATTTAGTTAAAGGAAGTAATGGAGATTTTGAAATTGAATATGGAGAGTATCCACAGTATGTAGTTAGTACTGATATGGGATTAGAAAAAGCATATAAGAAAGGTTTATTAAGAACTACTGGTAAAACATATACAACGGATGCTAGAATATATTATGATAATTCTTTTACGTTTAAACCTGTAGAACATGAAGAATATGAATATAATGGAAAAAAGTATGTAAGAATATATCATAGAGGTCAACGTTACATTATACTTTCAAATCACAATGCACTTTCAAATGGATATGAATATAAAACTGGAGATTATGTTTGGATAGAAGTTTCTCCTTTAATATGGTATGTTGATAATGATGCTAAATTATTGTTAAGTAAAAATATAGTTGCCTCTGGTATAAGATTTTGTAATGATAGAACTTATAATGGAAATTTTAAAGAAACAGAAATGTATGAATTTTTAAATACATACTTTAAAAAAGATATAATACCAAGTGTAATTATAGAAAAACCAGTAAAATCTAGTTTATTATCAAGAATTTTTAATAAGAAAGATAAAAGTACTGAAGATAAAATAGAACAAGAAAAAGTAGAAGATATAAAATCTATAGAACCTATAGAATCTAGAAATGATATAGAAAAATTAATGGAAGATATTGAATATAAATTAAATATATTACGTGATAGAAATAAAAATGCTTATTTAAAATATAAAAATCAGTATAATGAAATATTAAATCAACATGGAAATGTTTTAAAATTACAAGATTTAAATTTTGATACACTTGCTAAACTGTTAGCTGATATAGAAACATCTATAAACTTTAGTAAAAAATCACCAGTAAATATAATCAATTATTTAGAAGAATTAAAACAAGAATATATAAATAATATAATGAATAATAATTTAGAAAAAACTAAAGTAACAGTTGATGAATTAGATGAATTAATGAAATCATTTTTACTTGAGAAAGATGAATATGACATATTAACTCAAAGAGAAATAATAAGAAAATTATCACTAATATATTTACTTGAATTAAAGGAAAATATAGATTCTATAGATATAAATAAAATAAAAAAAAGTTATATAAATAGTAGTATTAAATCAATATTGTCATCAATTAGCGAGTTAGAAAATGATGGATTAATTAAATCTAATAATTCATTTGATATAGAAGATTTAAGTTTAGAAAATTTACTTAATATAATTAAGAATATAGAATTTAATAAAGAAAAAGTTATAAAAAAACATAAAAGTAAATGTGATTTTAAATGATTACATTTATTTTTTTAATTAAGAAATAACAAAATTATTTAAGTCATAACTAATTTTTGATATAATATTTATAGGAGGGTATGTATGGGTAATTATTTTGATTTTATAATATATTTAGCATTTCAAGCAACTATATTATATGATAATAGACGTATTATAAGTATTGAAGAGTTAAAAAAATATTTAGTAGCTCTTACAAAAGAACATATGAGGTTTCATGAACGTTATTCTTTATATAAAGATGAAGAATTTGAAATTAAATTAAAAAAGTTTTATATAAAAAGTATTAATATGACTTATGAAGAAGAAATTAGTCTTTTAAAAGATATAGCAAGTAGTAGTGATTTATTTACATATGAAAATGGAATAATTAAATTAACAGATAAAATAACTTATAATGAATTTCAAAAGTTAAAATTTAATTTAGATTATTATAATGATAAAAATGATTCAATTATATGTGGAGAACTTATTAATGCACAATTTTGTTTAGAATGTTTGAATGCTTTAGAATTAAACCGTGCTTTTAAATATATTAACTCTGTAATTTCAGATGAAAAAGTAATTGAAGTCATGTATCAAAATCTTGATATGAAAAATATAGAAGAAGAAATAGAGGATAAGAGAAAAATACAAAATTTTAGAATGTCTTTGCTTGCTAATGTAGATGATAATATATCTACATATTATTATAGAACAATTATAAATGGCAATAGTGATCCAGAAGTTAGCGATGAAGAATTAAATTTAATAAGTAGTGATTTAACTAATAAAACAGAAGATTTAAGTATAGAATATTTAAATATGGTTTTTAATAATAGATTTCAAAGAGCTATTTTTGGTGATGGTACATTAGCTTATGATAAATTAAACGATATAGTTGAGATGATAAGTTGTTATAAAGATCCAGGGGATATTCTTACCTTAGAAGATTTAGATGAAGATGAACTAGAAAAAGATTGTTATTATTACGAAGAACATGAATATGAAGATGATACTAGTGATATAGATTTTCTAGAGTATGAAGATGATGCTTTAGATGATAAAATATTTAATAGACTTGAATATTATAATTATCAGAAAAATATTAATAAAACATTTTATTTAAATTATATAAATCATATAAATTTATATGAAACTTTAGTAAGAGTTAACTTTTCATTAGAAAAATCTAAAAATAGATTATTATATTTATTAGATGATAGTGAGAATAAGTTATATAAATATAATAATTTTAGAAATGTTATTAACAATATTCCTATAGATGAATTTGATTATGATGAAGACTTTGATGAATTTTATATTGCTTCAAAATACTTTTTAATAGATATATTAGAAGAATATGTAGATGATGATAAGACATTAAAAAAAATATTATTTATATCTACTTATTATGATTTAACTTTTGATGAAGAAATAATTGAAATAATTAATCAATATAATAATGAAATTGCGACAAAATTAAGTAAGATTATATTAGAACATAATTATGATGAATTTGATACTGATATTAATAAGGAAAAAATGTTATAGTTAAAGCATAATTGAATTATTTTATAGGAGGTTATTATGTATCCTGTGATTTTTATATTTGGTAAAGAAGTAGGTACGTATGCGATATGTGCTCTTGTAGGTATATTGATATCTGGTATTTATGCATGTAAAAAAGCAAAAGATAAAAAGTTAGATGTAAGTGATTTTATAATCTTTTTGCTTATTTGTACTATAGGTGTGTTAATAGGTGGACATATATTATATGGATTAACTAATTTTGATAAAATCATTTTGCTTATTACAAAACTACATAAAATAGATAGTATTAAATTTCTTTTTAATTGTATTATTGAAATATTTGGTGGTAATGTATTTTACGGTGGATTAATTGGTGGTATAATTGCAGGTATTATATATTGTAAAAAGACAAAAACAAATATAAAAAATGTATCTGATATATGTGCACCTATGGTTCCTTTATTTCATACTTTTGGTAGAATAGGTTGCTTTTTCGGTGGATGTTGTTTTGGCATTGAAAGTAAATATGGAATATATTATGATAATTCATATTATATTAAAGATGTAGAAGTTACTACTAGATTTCCTGTTCAATTAGTAGAGGCAACTTGCAATTTTGTTTTATTTTTAATATTAAATCAATTACTTAAAAAAAATAAGTTTAAAGGTAATCTGTTTTTAATTTATTTAATCAGTTATTCTATAATTAGATTTATATTAGAATTTTTTAGAGGAGATGAATATAGGGGATTTTTATTTGGATTATCTACATCACAAATTATTAGTATAATGTTATTTATAATTAGTATAGTGTTACTTATTATTGATAATGTTAAAAAGAATTATGGTAAAAAAGACAAATAAGTAATTTTTAAAACTTATTTGTAAGTAATTGTATTATAAAAGTGAAAAGGAACCTATAATAAAGTTCCTTGACAACGAATAGACTAATATGTCCATCGAATAAAATTCTTCACAATGCTATTCATGATGTAATTATTTTGATTGTCTAATATGTCCATCGAGACAAACCCTTCACAATGCAATCAATTTCAACTGTGATAATAATATATCACAATTTGTTTAGAAAATCAAATTATTTGATTTTCCTAATTCTATTATATGTATTTTAATAAAAATAATTCGTTTAACATAATATTCATATGTTTTTTTGGAAAATTGTCGATAATTCTAGAAGATACTACTAGATTTCTGTTTAATTAGTAGATTTAATTTGTAATTTATTTAATTAGTTATTTATATTAGAATTTTTTAGAGGAGATGAATATAGGGGATTTTTATTTTGATTATCTACATCACAAATTATTAGTATAATGTTATTTATAATTAGTATAGTGTTACTTATTATTGATAATGTTAAAAATAATTATGATAAAAAAGACAAATAAGTAATTTTTAAAACTTATTTGCCAGTATTTTAAATAGTTAAATTAACTATTTTTTTGCACTTGTATTATCTTTATATTTATCTAAATAAAAATCTCTTAATTCTTTAAATCTATTAAAATGTACTACTTCTCTTTGTCTTAAGAATGATAGTGGAGCTAGTAAGTCAGGATCATTAGTTAGATCCATTAAATGTTCATATGTAGCACGTGCTCTTTGTTCAGCAGCCATGTCACTAGTTAAATCTGCATTCCAATCTCCAGATGCTTCTATGTATGCAGATGTAAAAGGAACACCAAATGCATCTACAGGGAATAGTGCATGGTCGTGTTCAACATATTGAGGTGTTAATCCTTCTTTCATAAGTTCAGCAGGAGTTGCACCTTTCATAAGCTGATAAACCATTGTAGCAATCATCTCAACATGAGCAAGTTCTTCTGTACCAATATCGTTAAGAAGTGCATATCCTTTTTCATCAGGCATAGTGTATCTTTGATTTAGATATCTCATAGATGCAGAAAATTCTCCATCAGGACCACCATATTGAGCTAATAAAGCCTTAGCCATTTTTAAATCTTTATTTTTAATATTTATAGGGTATTCTAATTTTTTTTCATATTTCCACATATAATTCTCCTAATTATCCCATGGCCAAGGCATGTCATCCCAAGCCCAAGGTGTTGAATTTAAACTGTCACTATTTAAAGTAATAGGACCGTATTTAGCCTCATATTCTTTCATTAAATTTTCTTTTTGTACTCTGTATTGATTATATAAATCAATAGCTTTTTTATCATTTGAGTGAATATCTAAATAAAGATTTAAATCGGTCATAGAGAATCCTAATGCCTCTATGTTTGTTAGAAGTTCTGCCTGTTCATTCATAGGCCTAATATCATATGGCTCTTTTATTTTATAAGGGTCATATAAATCTTTGAATAAGTTTCCTCTGATAAGTGCATTGTATGGATCAAATAAGTTGTTATTTTTTTTAGTATTATCTTTGTTCATGTCTTTATTATAAAACATATCAGTATTCATCATATCCATAGCATACATGTTGTTAAAATTAGTATCAAAAGGATTATTCATTTTATTATACATGTTTGTATAATTATAATTTTGAAAACTAGGGTAGTTATTCATAAATTTCCTCCTCAATTTATATTATGTAATATGGATATTAGTGTATAGGTCATAACCTATTTGTAAAAAAAGTATAAAAAAAATACCAAATTAATACAAAAAGTATACTAAATTTTGAAAAATGTGATACAATACTTATAGCAATGATTTAAATTATTAATTTCTTGTTGCTGATTTATTAGTATATGTTATTAGTTTTTACATACACTAAAAATGAGATATAATCTATTCGGATTTAGATGTATCTCCACATTAAAGTGTTAGCACCTAATTATAGGTGCCTTTATTTTTGTTTAAGTATTATAGAAACTGATATAATTAAAAGTAGAATTACTACTAAAATCAAAAAAGTAAATATTAAATATTCCATCTTTTGTGAAGTTTATTTAATTTATATGTATGTTTCATACACCTCACCTCCTTGAACATATAAATTCATGGAGGTAGCACCTAAAATAGTTATATCTCAATTTTAATTATACGATAACTGAATTTTTTAGTCAATTAAATTTTTGTCAGTTCCAAAAGTTTCTTAATTCTAGAAGTAAATGCAACTCACATTATAAAAATTGTATTTACTTGTTCAAGTAAGATATTAGTAAAAAAAGTATAAAAACTATGGACAAAAATATGAATATTTGTTATAATCTAATGCGTAGGTTGAATTTACCTATATGGCGAGTATGGTGAAGGGGTTAACACGGTGGATTGTGGTTCCATTATGCTAGGGTTCGAATCCCTATACTCGCCCCATAATGAGTTTTACACATGCTTTTGTGTGTTTAAAAAAGTTCATAATATTCAAATATTATGAGTTTTTTCTTTTAAAGAAACAGTACTGATAAAAAAATTATTCATAGAAAGTTTAAAATTTCCTTTGTGTATAAAAGGTAAGGTATTAAGAATTAAAGATATAACTAAATCAAATGCGTAAATATTGAGATAAAAATATTATCTCTAATAACTCTATAAAAAAGAATCAAGATTTGATAAAGAAATTTGTAAATGATAAAATATTAATTGAAATGGAGATGATTTTCTTGAATGTTATAAAAACAATAGATTTATGGACTGAACAAGATGATAATCATATAGAATGTTTTAGTGGTGCATTTGTTGATGGATTTGAAAACGGTAATATTCCATTTGACTCTTATAAAGTAATTAGAAATTGTAATTGTATTATTACTAGCAATAAAGATAACTTGAATATTAGAAATAAGCATAATGCCACTCTCTTTTATAAAAATGGTGTACCTGTAAGATTAATGGTATTAAATCAAAATACTGATGTTGATAAATGTATATCAGCAGCATTAAGTAAAATATTTAATAATAAAATTTTAGGAGATATTTATTCTCAACTTAATATAAAAAGAATTGATGTTAATCTTAATCAACAACCAATTAATAATGAGTCAAATCCAGAAAATGAAATTGATGTAGCTTCTTGTGATAGACCTGAACTTTTAGAAAGCATGTTAGAAGGTAGTTATACTAAAAGTGATACAGATTATGGTAAAAGTAATAGTGATAGCAGTTATAAATTTATTCGAGATATATCTATACAATATGAACTTATGACAGATAGCGAATATTTTATTATTGAACATCATTGTGCATTTATAAATAAAAGTATGACAAGGGTTATACCTCTTCAAGCCAATTCATTAATAAATATTGAAGAAATAAGTAGTATATTAGAATCAGTTAAAAATACAATAAAAAAATAAGAAAAGATTTTTTATAAAAATATAAGTATTGTTTATGTATAACTTTATAGAATGAAAAAGGTATTTCCATATCATATGACATTTGAAAGATATTGAAGAATATAAATTGAAATTAGAAAAAATAACTTGAAGATCAGGACATGATAAAGTTTATTTGATATAATATTTATAGATTAATGGAGGTATTTAGTTATGAATGAAAGAATAACATTTATTTCTGTTTTTGATAATATAAATATTAAAAAAATAGAAAACTGTATTAATCAAATTAATGAAAAAATGTGCAAAGTTCCATTTGGTAAAAATATTAATAATCGTATAGAAGCAGATACACTTCCGTATCATTTTATTTTATCAGCATGGGATATTAAAGATAAAGAAAAGATAATAACAGCTTTATCACAAATAGTATTTTCTAAATTAAAAATATATATTAAAAATGTTGAAATAATGAATGGAAAAGAAAATAGTTATATATTATATTTTAGTATTGAAGAAAATAAAAAATTAAAGTTATTACAAAAACAACTTTATAACATTTTACCAAGTAAAAGATATAATCCAGAAAATTTTAAATTTCATATTACTATTCATATTGATAAAGATTATAATAAAATATTATCAATAAAAGAACAAATATTACAGAATTTTAAACCATTTGAATTAGAAGTTGATACATTTAGATTATATGAAATTTATCCAGCTAAATTAATTAAACAATTTAATTCCATGAATGATAAAGATTAAGAATAGTTGAAATGGATAAAATGTTTTAATAACACTATAATTTATATTTTTGTATATAACTAATCTGATATTAATAAATACTTTTACTACAGGGATGCAAAATCAATGTTTCTTATTGATTCATAATGAGTTTTACTCTTATTTTATAAGGGCTTTTGTTTTCTTTGGCCTTATATTTGGTCTTATTTATCTAGATTATTTATAATATCAATAACTTTACTTTGTATATTTGAAAAAAATATATACCCTAATTTTATTCCAAATAATTATTTTCAAAAATTAGATTAGTTTTTTAAATTTTTAGTATATAATATTATCAAATAAAGGAGTTTTATAACGATGGGAAATTTTAATGTTGGAAATCCAACAAAAGAAAATATAGACTATGCATTTAAAAATTTAATATTTTATGTTACTGGTGCGACTAAATTGGATATTTATAAAGATAAAAAATATGATTTTGAAAAAGTATTAGTTGAAATTAATGAGATTTTAGCTTCATATGTGAATGAAGAAAATCTAATTTCTATAGATGAACAAAAATTACAAAATATAAAATTTGATTTGATAGATCTAGATACTGAAACAAAAACTTTAAAATCATATTTTGCTGAATGGGCTTTACAATGGTTAGAGGCAATTATGTCTTTAAGAATGTCAGAAATTGAAATGAGGAGGGTTAATAATAGAAGTTAGAGATAAACATGGAAATTATATTAACGATAAGGGTGTAACTATAAAGATAAATACAGATAAAAACGTTGAAAAAGGTTATAGTATAAGAAATAAACTGTTAGTAAATGATATAACTAACTTTTTTTACAATCATTACTTTAATTTTACATACACCATATTAAACTTTAGAATAAATGATTATAATAAAACTTAATTTATGATAAAATATTTGATAGAAAAATTATATTTTTAATCGGTGGACTGTGACTAATTAATTATATAGAAGGAGGATTAAAATGTTAGAGAAAAATAATGTTAAAATGATTCAAGAAATTAAAGATGTTATTATAAGTAGTAGACAAAAAGTAGCTTACGAAGTAAATAGTACTATGCTATATGCATATTGGAATGTTGGAAGAATTATTGTTGAGAATGAACAGAATGGTAATATTAAAGCAGAATATGGTAAGCAAATTTTAAAAGAATTATCTAAAGAGTTGAGAAAGATTTTAGGATCAGGATTTTCAGTTTCAAATTTACAATACATGAGAAGATTTTACTTAGAGTATCCAAAACAACAGACACTGTCTGTTAAATTGAGTTGGTCACATTATTGTGAATTATTAAGTATAAATAATATTGATGAGCGAAACTTTTATGAAAAAGAATGTATTAATTCTAATTGGAGTGTAAGAGAATTAAAAAGACAATTAGAAACATCATTATTTGAAAGATTATTACTTTCTGAAGGAAAAAATAATAAGAAAAAAGTTTATGAATTATCAAAAGTTGGACAAACACTTAATACTCCTCTAGATGTATTAAAAGAACCTTATGTTTTTGAATTTTTAGGTGTTAAAGAAAATAAACCAATTTTAGAAAAAAATTTAGAACAAAAGTTAGTAAAGCATATTGAAGAATTTTTACTTGAATTAGGAAAAGGTTTTATGTTTGTAGGAACACAGCAAAGAATTACTTTAGGAAATATTCACTATTATGTTGACATGGTTTTCTATAATAAAATATTAAAATGTTATGTTTTAATTGATTTAAAAGTTGGACAAATGAAAGCTGAATATGCAGGTCAAATGAATATGTATCTTAATTACTACAATGAAGAAATAAATGATACAGACGATAATAAACCTATAGGAATAATTCTTTGTAAAAGTAAGAAAGATATTGCGATTGATTATGCATTAGGTGGACTTTCAAATAATGTTTTTGCATCTACTTATACTTATTATATTCCTAAAAAAGAGGAATTAATTAGTGAAGTTGAAAAAGTATTAAATGAAAATATTTAGGGAGATTAACAATATGATAGAAATAAATATGGTTAATAAAAGAATATTTAGTGCTAAAAAAGAAAATATAATTTATTTATTAAAGGAAAATTTTAATAATGAATTGTTAGATAAATTATATTTTATCCCTAAAAAAATAGATAAAAATATTATTGATACAAAGCTAAATAATGAAAATTATATTAGTAAAGTTTTAAATACAATAAATTATTTTTGTGATAAAAATATAGAAAAAATGATTATGAATAAAATAAAATGTTTTGAAGAAGAAACATCTTACAAAATAAATGAAGGTAAAATATATGTAATAATTGGACTAGATACAACAACTATTTATACGACTAAACTAGATGATGAAGATGTAACAGTTTTGCTTCTTGAATCTACCAATGGAATTGAAGATAATTTAGATATTTTATTAGCACATGAATATACACACTTTATTAGAAAGCAAATATTTAAACGAGATATATTTGAAGTTTCTATAGGAGAGAGGTTTGTTACAGAGGGAATTGCTTGTAATTATTCAAGAGAGATTGTTCCAAACAAAGATGATTATGAATATTGTATAGTTGATAAAACTATAGTAGATTGGGTTAAAAATAATATGGATAAAGTTGAAACTCACATGATTGGAAAAGTATCGACAAATGAACTGATGAGTGACTACTTTTATATGTTTGCAGATGCTACAAAAACTGGTATTCCCGCAAGAACTGGTTATGTCTATGGTTACCTTAAAGTAAAAGAATATTTAAAAAAGAATGGATTAAAAGTTAAAGATATAATCAGTTTGGATTGGAAAGAAATATTATAATTTTAAAATATATCGAGTAATATACTTGATTTTTTAACATATTTAATGAAATCCATGATATAATACTTCTGCAAGGGAGGTTTTATATTATGTCAGATATGTCTATAGAAAGTTTAAATAGAATATATGAAGGAATATTAGCTGACAAAGATGAAATTATAAAAAAAATATCTATTCTAAAACAGAATGATGTAGTAAAAGAATATCTTGATTTATGTGATGAATGTGATGGATTAACTGATGCACAAAGAATATTATATAAACAAATAAAAAAAGCAGAATATTCGTCATGTAATCATATTTGGATTACTACACAGAACAAGTATGATGATTCAGAAGGTCGTATGTATCGTTATCGTGGTTGCATAAAGTGTGGCTTAGATACAAGAGTTCGTCAATATAGTCATCGTTACATAAAACGTTTATCTTTTGATCAACAAATTATGTATGAGTTTATAATGAATAACTTTATAAATCGTGGAATTGATACTAATTTATTATGCGATTTAGAATTAGCTAAAGCTATATATTCAAAAATAAAAGAAATTCATCCTAATATTGATGATGAAATAGCTAAAAAATATTTTGAAGTTGCACTTGATGATATAAGAAACATCAAAGTAAATGAAGAAAGAAAAGTAAGTAGAGCAAAGAGATTATCTTTAAGTAATAACTTCAATAGATGGAATTAATTTGATAATACACATAAAAAGAATTTCGTTATAAAATATAAATTAAATTTTGAGCGAGAAATTGCTCATTTTTTATTAAAATTATTTTTTAAAAATCAGATATAAATATTAAGTTTGAACTTATAAAAAAAATTACAGGTTCTAAATCAAAAAAACTCTATTAAATTAACAGAGTTTCTAACATTTACAACCGAGATCATTTATTGCTCGCACCACTCGGAAGCGATTAACATTTCACGACTAGGATCATTTATTGCTCGCACCACCTAGAAGCGATTAACATTTACTTATTAATATAACTTTTTATATGTTTAATTTTTTATATCAGTTTAAAGAATACTAAATTAATGTGTTATAAATAATATAATTCATCTAACATTCCTATGCATACTGGACATCCAATAAAAAAAGTACATCCAACAAATCCAATCGCACTAAATACGGTACCAATTATAGAACATATTAATCCTGCAGTTGCTATACCTGATTTATTTGCTGGCGAAATTTTACGACCTTTAATGCCAAGTATTATACCAATTATACCTAGAATTAGTGAAACAAAATTAAGAAATGGAACCCAAGATAAGACTATAGATATTATACCAAAGACTAATGATATAACTGAATTTGTATCTGTAGTCTGATTACTTTCATTACTATTCATATATACTCCTTTCACTTTTGATAGTTTAATTTTATCAAAAAGTTTATTTTAGGTCAATATAAAGTTAAAACAATTAATTTTATAAATTATTTAAATATTTACATGCATTTAAGGCTGCAACTGTCCCATCACTACATGCAGTTGTTAATTGTCTTATTTCTTTTTTTCTTATATCTCCCGCAACGAATATACCATCTATATTAGTTTTACATTCTTCTGTTGATAGTATATATCCTTTTTCATCTATATCTATTAGATTTTCACACATGTTTGATACAGGTATATAACCTATAGCTATAAAAAGACCATCTACATTCATCTCTTCATTTTTATCATTATCATTATTTTTTATAACAATTTTTTCTAGTTTTTCTTTTCCTATTATATCTACAATAGTTGAGTTCATAATAAATTCTACATTATCTTTTTTCTTTAGAATAGATAAATTTACATTATCTATTTTAAAATCCTTTTTTCTATATATTAAGTAAACTTTTTTACATATATTACTTAGATATAATGCATCATCTATGGCAGTATTACCTCCACCATTAATAGCGACTATTTTATCTTTAAAAAACATTCCATCGCATGTGGCACAGTAAGATATTCCTTTTCCAATTAGATTTTCTTCGTTTTCAATACCTAATCTTCTTGCTTTAGCTCCAGCAGCAATTATAACTGATTTTGCTTTATAATTACCTTTATTAGTTGTAATTTCTTTATAATCTTTATTGTCTTCAATTTTTATTACTTCTTCAAACTTTACTTCTATATCAAGATTTTTAACTTGATTGTAAAGTAAGGTTGCAAGATCATAGCCAGAGATTTCAGTAAATCCAGGATAATTTTTAACTTTATCTGCATTTACAATTTGTCCACCATATCTTTCCATCTCAAACATCAAAACTTTTTTCCTTGCTTCGCTTGCATATATTCCAGCAGTCATTCCTGCAGGTCCCGCACCTACTATAATTACATCGTACATCATATATTACTTAAAAACTCCTCAAGAGAATCTTTATCTAGAAAACCTATATTTCTCTTAATTTCTTTGCCATTTTTAAAGATTATTGTTGTAGGAATAGACATAACTCCTAAATCTTTTGATACATCATCTTTATCTTCATCTACATTAAGTTTAAAAAATTTGATATCTTCATATTTTTTTGATGCTTCTTCAAAAATAGGTCCAAACATTTTACATGGTCCGCACCAAGGAGCCCAAAAATCAACTACGACGATATCACTAGAATTTAGTACAACTTCATTAAAATTATTTTCTATATTCGTTATCACATAATCATCTCCATCATATATATTTTACTAAAATATTAAATTTAATTCAATATTTATTTTTTTAGTTACAGGTTAAAGATACGAAAAAATTTAAAGCATGGTTTCATAGGTTTCCCCTATTCTTTTATTGTGTTGAAATTTCTTAAATTTTAGTTTATACTAATATGGCGATTGAAATAAGATTTTTTTGCTAATATATTACAAAATGCGGTGTATTTAAATGATTATAAAAAAATTGATTTAGTAAGCAAGACTAAGTTAGATAAATCTTCGATAAGAAAATCTAAATTGGATTTCATAAGTTAGAAATGACAAATTATAAATATTAGGCAAAGTTTTAAATATAAGTGAAGTGTGGCATATGGGATACTATATTCCAATAAATGATGGAAAATTGTTGAATCGATTTTGATTGCTATGAAAAAAAATAAAGACAAATTATCTGAAGAAGATAAATATTATATAGAAAAATTTAAGGAATTTAATGAACACTTATGAGAAGATAATAATAAAAAACAAGTAATAGTAATGAATATGGATTAGTGATTTATCCAAAAAAAAGCACAACCTTGCCCTCATTCGAGGATGGAGTTGTTCAGTATTAATATAGCAAAAAAGTTGTAATTTGTCAATTGTTTTTGTGGCCTCGATAATAGATTAATAGTCTTACAAAGTGTTATTCATATAAAAACTCAAAAATTTTATAAAATAACATTATATTTTCTTTACAAATAGTGTATTATTTGATATATTATATCCAAGTGATTTGAGGTAAGTTATGAATAGTTTATTAGAACAAGTAAATTCTTATATGTATGAATATGATTTAGAAAATGCATATGAAGTTCCAAAAGATGATATTAAATTAATTGCGACTAGAGAAGAAAACAATGTCAAAATGAATTTGTTTGAAGTAGGCGATGAATATGATGAAAGTTCAATAGTAAAAATTGTTACAGTTGATAATAAAATAATTTCATTTGGATGTACATGTAGAAGATTTAAATCATTACACACTTGTGAGGATATTCCAGCAGTATTAATTAATTGTGAAAATGATATTGTAACAATTGATGATAAGTATTTGAAAAACCTTTCAAAAAATATTTTTTCATTATTTTCAAATAATAAAACATCTAATATAAAGAAAGAGTTAAATGTTGAATACACAATGGAATTTAGCAAAAATTATCGTCATGCTGAATTGGAACTTAAAATTAGATTAGGAACAAAAAAATTATATAATTTAGGAAATAAATTATATAATTTCACTAGAATTTATGATAATGAAGATGGTACTTTATATTTTGGTAAGGAATTTGAGTATGATCCTAAAATACATTATTTTAATGATGAAGATACTAAAATACTTGATTACATATTTAATTATTCTGATCAAGCATATATGACGTTTTATAATTCAGATATAAGTAAAGTTTTAAAACTTTTTAGTAATAGACAGTTTATAGTATCTGGAATAGGTTTAATTGATGGCATTATAGAGGGATTACCTTTTGATATAAGTTTAAATAAAGAAGATAATGACTTTGCTTTAAAATTCAATTATGATAAGGATATTAAAGATGTAAGTGGGGATTATAGATATATAATATATGATAATAAAATGTATCATTTAGATTCTAAATATGCGAGTATATTAAAAACCCTTGTAGAATCTAGAATAAATACATTATTATTTGATAAAAAAGAATTAGATAACTTTAGTAAAAGTTTATTACCTATCATAAAAAATGATTTGATTATCGATAACAATATAGAAGAAATAAGTGTACTTAACGTATCTAAAGTAAAATTATATTTTGATTTAAATCAAGATAACATTAATTGTAAAATTAAATTAAATTATAATAAAAAAGAAATAGATTATTTTGAAGATAATAAAGATATAGTAAGAGATACAGAATTTGAAAAAGAAATAATTGATGATTTAATGAATTATGGTTTTCAAGTTGTAAATAAAAGAATCTTATTACTTGATTTAGACAGTATAGTTTACTTTATAGAAAATGGTTTAGATGAATTATCTTTAAAATATCAAGTATATACTTCAGAAAAATTTAAAAATACTAGTATTATAAAAAGAACTAATGTAAGTAGTAATTTTTCAATTGGTAGCGATAATATAATGCATTATGATTTTAAAATACAAGATATAGATAATAATGAAATTGATAATTTAATAAATTCTTTAAGAAAAAAGAAAAAATATTATAGACTTAAAAATGGTAATATAGTTTCACTAGAAGATGATTCTTTAAATCAATTAAATGAACTTGTAACTGATTTAAATATTGATCCTAAAAATTCAAGTGGAGAAATACCTAAATATCAAGCAATATATTTAGATTATTTAAAGAAAGAAAAATATCCAGATTTAAAGACAAATAATTTATTTGAAGAATTTATAGACAATTTTAAAAAGTATCAAAATGTTAATTTAAAATTAAGTAATAAAATATTAAGAGATTATCAAAAAGAAGGAGTAAAATGGTTATATACTATATATAAATGTGATTTAGGTGGAATACTTGCTGATGAAATGGGTTTAGGAAAAACAATACAAGCAATATATTTAATGAAAACTTTATTAAAAGAAGATAAAAAAAGTAAGTTTTTAGTTGTTTGTCCTACAGCTTTAGTATATAACTGGGTGAGTGAGTTAGATAAATTTGGTAAAGAAATAAAATATAAGATAATTCATGGCTCAAATAGAGAGAAAAATTTTAAGAAAATGCAAGCAAATTTAATTATAACTTCATATGGAACATTAAGAGAAGATATAGATAAATATGAAGATATGCATTTTAAAGTTATGTTTATAGATGAGGCACAGAGTATTAAGAATCCGAATGCTATGATAACAAAATCAGTAAAGAAGATAAATGCTGATACTAAATTTGCTTTAACAGGAACACCACTTGAAAATAGTATAATAGAACTATGGAGTATTTTTGACTTCATCATGCCAGGATTTTTAGGAAGTTTAAATAAATTTAATGAGAAATATCACTTTAAAGATAATGATAGTAGTTATAATGAAAAATTAATTAAGTTAAAACAAGTAACATCGCCATTTATAATGAGAAGAAAGAAGATAGATGTTGCAAAAGAATTACCAGATAAAATAGAAAATAATATATATATTGATTTAGGTGATAAACAAAAAGTTTTATATATGAATGAAGTTAAAGAAGTAAAAGAAGAAATTAATGATATATTAAGTGCGAGTGATTTTAATAGATCTAGAACTAGAATTTTACAATTGTTAACACGTTTAAGACAAATATGTATAGATCCTAGACTAGTATATGAAAATTATAATGGTGAAAGTAATAAAATAGAAAATTTAGTTCAAATAGTAGAAGAAATAATAAGTAATGGACATAAGATTTTGATTTTTACAAGTTTTAAATCAGCACTAGAAATAGTAAAAGATGAATTTACTAAGAAAGGAATAACTTATTATACTATTGATGGTAGTGTAAAATCAAAGATAAGAAAAGAGTTAGTAGATAAATTTAATAAGGATGAAACTAATGTATTTTTAATAACTATTAAAAGCGGTGGTACAGGATTAAATTTAACTAGTGCAGATGTAGTTATTCATCTAGATTTATGGTGGAATCCACAAGTAGAAAATCAAGCTACAGATAGGGCACATCGTATAGGTCAAACTAAAAATGTAGAAGTTATTAAATTAATCACTAAAGGAACAATTGAAGAAAGAATTTTAGAACTACAAAAGAAGAAACAAAAATTAAGTGATGATTTAATTGAAAAAGGAAATGTTAATAATGGAAATATTTCTACTTTAACAGAGAATGATATTAAGAAACTTTTAGATATAGAGAAGTGATGGTATGACAATTAAAGTAAGTGTAAATGGATTAGATCAAAAAATATGGCGTATTATTGAGATTGATGAAGATAAAGTTTTAAATGATTTAGCTGCTACAATTTTAGCCACTTTTAACTCTTTAGCTACACATTCATATGAATTTTATAGATATAATTGGAGTTATGGAATATTGTTAAATTCAGAACGTACAAAAATAAAGGATATTAACGATGTTAATATGAGTTATGATGATGGGTCAATAACATTTAATATCTCTTGTATAAGTGAATTAAGAAAAGCTAATTATCATTTTGAGGGTCCTTTTATAGTAGCTGGAGAGGGTGCTGGAATACTTGAGGATGTTAATATTAATGAATTAATGAAAATAGTTAATAAAACTGATGGATTAGGATATTCTGATTTTAACTATTCAGAAAAGTATAATACTAATAAGAAATTTGATTATAGAACTTATGATATAGAAGAAGATAATAGAACTTTAAAAGAAAGAATAAATTATATAAAAGAAAGTTATAAAGTAAGTTCATGATAAATTGACTAATGTTATAAAATGTGTTATTATGTATATAGATGAAGGAAGCTTCATAAAATAAAAAAGAGATACACTTGATATTCTTGTGTTAGGTGTTTTCTCATTTATTTATGAAAACACCGTTTCTAGAAGATTCGGTGTTTTTGTAAATTAGTCCTTTTTCTTAAGGACAAGGATTGTATATAATACAATAATTGAAAATGCAAAAGCCATAGAAATTAATTTTTCTGTGGTTTTTGTATTTCTATGTTTGTTGTAATAATAGTGATCAGAATAAAATATCCAATTATATTTTGTATCTATAAATTTGTAAAAATTTTGCATGAAAAATTTGACTAAATGTATAAAATATGTTATTATGTATACAGATGAGGGAAACTTCATATAATAAAAAAAGAGATACACTTGATATGCTCTGTTAGGTGTTTACTCTATCTGTATTTTTTGATGAAAACACCGTTTCTAGAAGATTCGGTGTTTTTGTGATTAGTCCTTTTTAAGGACTATTATCGTATATAATACGATAATTGAGAATACAATTACCAATTCCATTGGAATTAATCCTTTCTATAATGTTTATCATCATAGAAATCACCTCTTTTCTACTGTAATAACAGTGAATAGAGTAAAACACCTAACTATCTTATGTATCTCAATAAATATTATACAACTAATGAAACTATTAATCAATATTTATACATAAATTATATACATTAATTTATGTATATTATACAGTTATTAAGTAATTTTTAAATAGTTATTATGAATTAAACTGTTGTTATTATGTTTAAAATAGTATATAATATTATTTAGAATAAAGGGGATAGATAGTATGGAAAACGTATTAAGTAAAGAGATGGCATTAAAATTAGATGCATATTTTAGAGCAGCTAATTATTTATCTGTTGGACAATTATATTTAATAGATAATCCTCTTTTAAAAAGGCCATTAAAAAAAGAAGATTTAAAACCTAGAGTGGTAGGTCATTTTGGTACTGTTCCAGGTCAAACTTTTATATATACTCATTTAAATAGAATTATAAAAGAACATAATTTAAATATGATTTATATATCAGGTCCAGGTCATGGAGGAAATGCAGTTGTATCACATACTTATTTAGAAGGTACTTATAGCGAAGTTTATCCTGATATAACTGAAGATATTACTGGAATGAAAAAACTATTCAAACAGTTTTCTTTTCCAGGAGGAATATCTAGTCATGTCGCACCTGAAACACCAGGCTCTATAAATGAGGGTGGAGAACTTGGTTATAGTTTATCTCATGCTTATGGGGCTGTATTAGATAATCCAGATTTAATAGTAGCATGTGTTATTGGAGATGGCGAAGCAGAAACTGGACCATTAGCTACTTCTTGGCAATTAAATAAATTTATAAATCCTAAAACAGATGGAGTAGTTTTACCAATCTTACATTTAAATGGATATAAAATATCTAATCCAACTGTATTTTCAAGAATAACAGATTCTGAATTAAAATTTTTCTTTTATGGATGTGGTTATTCGCCAATAATAGTAGAAATTAATGAATATACAGATATATATGAAAGACATAATAGAATGGCTAGTGCACTTGAAGAATGTGTAGAGATGATTAAAAAAATTAAATCTAATACTAGTGATAGACCTTCATGGCCTATGATAATATTAAAAACTCCAAAAGGATGGACATGTCCTAAAGAAGTAAAAGGAAAAAGAGTTGAAGGAACTTTTAGATCTCATCAGGTACCTGTTACAGTAGAGACAGATGAAGATGTAAAAGTTTTAGAAACATGGCTTAAAAGTTATAAACCAGAAGAATTATTTGATGAAAATGGTAAATTAATAGAAGAATTAAAAGAACTTGCTCCTAAAGGTAATATGAGAATGAGTGCTAATCCTATTGCGAATGGTGGATTACTTTTAAAAGAACTTAAAGTGCCAGATTTTAAAAAGTATGCAGTAGATGTTAAAGAACATGGATTAGTACAAGCACAAGATATGATGGAATTAGGTAAGTTTATAAGAGATATTATTAAAGATAATGATGATAATAAAAACTTTAGAATTTTTGGACCAGATGAAGCCATGTCTAATAGATTAAATCATGTATTTGAACAAACAAATAGACAATTTAATGGTATTTTAAAACAAACAGATGAATTTGTATCAAAAGAAGGAAGAGTAATTGATTCTATGTTATCTGAACATGCATGTGAGGGTATGTTAGAAGGTTATTTACTTACAGGTAGACATGGTGTTTTTGATTCATATGAAGCATTTATTAGAATAATTGATTCAATGGCAAGTCAACATGCTAAATGGTTAAAAGTTACTAGTGAAATACCTTGGAGAAAAGAGATATCATCATTAAATTATTTACTTACTTCTCATATATGGCAACAAGATCACAATGGATATACTCATCAAGAACCAGGATTTTTAAATCATTTAGCTACAAAGAAAAAAAGCATGGTAAACATGTATTTACCACCTGATACTAATACATTACTTACTGTATTTGATAAGTGTGTAAAAAGTAAAAATTGTATAAATGCGATAGTTGCATCCAAACATCCAAGACCTCAGTGGTTAAGTATAGATGAAGCAATTATTCATTGTAAAAAAGGAATTGGTATATGGAAGTGGGCAAGTAATGATAATGGAGATCCAGATATAATCTTTGCTTCTATTGGAGATACACCTACATTAGAAGCACTTGCAGCTATATCAATACTAAGAGAAAAATTTCCTACATTAAAAATAAGATTTATAAATGTAGTAGAACTAATGAAACTAGATTCAGATAAGAATAATCCTAAAGGACTTAATGACTATGATTATGATGAATTATTTACTAAGAATAGACCTGTAATTTTTGCTTTCCATGGTTATCCATCTTTAATTTATCAATTAGTATATGGTAGAGAAAATAGAAATATAAGTGTACATGGGTATATGGAAGAAGGTACTATAACTACTCCATTTGATATGAGAGTACAAAATAAATTAGATAGGTATAATTTAGTTATAGATGCACTTGATAAGTTAACATGGCTTGGAGATAGAAGAAATGAATTAAAATACTATTGTGAAGATAAGTTAAGAGAACATAAAAGATATATAACTAAGTATGGTGATGACTTAGATGAAATAAAAAATTGGAAGTGGAAAAATTAGGGTATTGATAAAAAATAAAAAACATGGTAATATATTAATAGTACGGAGAGTACAGTAGAGAAAGGAAAGAGGTAAAAGTTATGAATAGAACAAATGTTCGCACGGGGGGGGGGGCCATTTAGAATTAAATAATGGCTTTACCCTAATAGAGCTACTCGCAGTCATAGTTATACTA
>CANROP010000013.1 GCA_947632265.1 uncultured Bacilli bacterium | reverse complement strand
GTAGAATTTTGTAATCAAAAAGTAATAACTCTAAATGATGTTATAAATAAAAATTATACTGAAGAAGATATAAAAAATTTAAATATCTCATCAATATATTTAACTACATCAGGATTAACAATAGTAGATGAAGACTATTTTGAAATAGTAAGAGAATTTATAGAAACAAACTTTGGGAAAGAATTTACATCACTATTTGATACATTATGGTCAAGAAACGATATTAAAAGATTAGAACTTATAGGAGAAATTAGACAATCTAAAGTAAAAAAGATTGGAGTAAGATAATATGAGTAGTATTGAAAAAATAAAAAATAAAATGCTTATAAAATATCCTTTTTTTGGAAGTGTTGTAGCTAATGTTAGTTATAAAGAAAATTCTAATATTGAAACAGCAGGTACTGATGGTAAAATAATTTATTATAATAAAGAATTTTTAGATAAATTAAATACTGATGAGCAAGTTTTTTTACTCGCACATGAAGTTTGTCATATCGCATTAGATCACATAAATAGAAGTGAAGGAAAAAAACCAAAAATTTGGAATTTAGCAACCGATGGAGTAATTAACCAATTCTTAAAAAGAGATGGTTTAAAACTAATAGATGGATGTGTGGATATACCTGATGCACTAAATTATGATGCAGAAGAATTGTACTATAAATTACTTAAGGAAGACGAGCAAAATGAAAGTAAATCTGAATATCAAAATTCTTCTTTATCAAATGGAGATTCAACTAAAGATGATAATTATGATGTAGGTCATGATACTCATAGTATGTGGGCTGATGAAGTTAAAAAGAAAAAAGAGCTAGAAAAAGAAAAAGATTCTAATAAATCAAAAGAAGAAAAAAGCGAAAGCGATAGAGAAAAAGAAGACAAATTAAAAGAAGCAATAGAAGAAATAAGTAAAATAGGTGAAAAAGAAGCTTTTAATAGAAATAGAGAAGAAAAAATCAAGCAATTAGAAGAATTAAAGAAAATATTATCTAAAGAATCATTAGAAGCTGGAACATCTACTGATGGAAAAGTTATAGTAGTAAATGATATAGGGAGATCTAAACCTATAATAGACTGGAGATATGCACTTCGTGAAGCTATAAAGTATGATGTTGATTGGTCTTATAAAAATGCATACATTGAAGATGGAGTAGTAAGTGCTAACCTAGAAGAACAACCTATACCTGAAACAGAAATCGTACTAGATACAAGTGGTTCAATAAATAAATTATTATTAAAAAATTTTTTAAGAGAATGCAAAAATATTTTAAAAATTTCTAAACTAAAAGTAGGATGTTTTGATACTATATTTTATGGCTTTAATGAAATAAGAACAGAAGAAGATATTGAAAATATGAAATTTAAAGGTGGTGGAGGTACTAATTTTGATGTAGCTGTAAATGCCTTCACAAGAAGAGTAGAAAATAAAATAATATTTACTGATGGATGTGCTGATATGCCAAGTACTAAAGTAGATGCTATTTGGATAGTATTTGGAAATAATAAGATTAAACCTATAGGTGGAAAAGTAATTCAAATAGATAAAAAACAACTAGATAGTTTATCTTCTATTAAATGTGATACATCTCATGTATTAAAAAAGACTAAAAAAATTATTGAATAAATAAATTATTAGTGTTATACTATAGTTGTATTTATTTGAAAGAGTATATATAAATAGTTTAAAGAGAGTTAGTGTTAGGTGTGAACTAATAACAATTTTATATAGAAGACATCAAATGTAGAATAATCGCATAACTGCGTTAAAGGTTTAAAGTTAGATAAATTCTATAAAGCAAGGTGGCACCACGATATAATTCGTCCTTGTATTTATAGTTTTTTTGTGTTTTAGGAGGAATATTATGAAAACAATAATGAATGAAAGTTTAAATAAAAGTAGTGTTGGTAAAACAGTTACACTTTATGGATGGGTATCTAAAAAAAGAAATTTAGGTGGGCTATTATTTATTGATTTAAGAGATCGATCTGGAATAGTTCAATTAGTTGTTAGACCAGAATATAGTATATATAGTATTGCAGAAACTCTTAAAAATGAATATGTTATTAAAGTTACTGGTAAAGTTGTAGAAAGAGAAAGTATTAATACTTCTATAAAAACAGGAGAAATAGAAATAGAAGTTGAAACTCTAGAAATATTAAATAAATCTAATGAACTACCATTTGAAATTAGTGATACAACAACTGCACTTGAAGATACAAGACTTAAATATCGTTATTTAGATTTAAGAAGAAGTAGTTTAAGTGAAAAAATAATTGCTAGACATAACATAGTTATGGCAGTAAGAAATTTTTTAGATAACGAGAATTTCTTAGAGATAGAAACACCAATACTATGTAAAAGTACACCAGAAGGAGCACGTGATTATTTAGTTCCATCTAGAGTAAATAAAGGTAAATTTTATGCATTACCACAATCACCTCAAATATTTAAACAATTGTTAATGGTAGGTGGAATGGAAAGATATTTTCAGATCGCTAAATGCTTTAGAGATGAAGATTTAAGAGCCGATAGACAACCAGAATTTACTCAAATAGATATAGAGATGAGTTTTGTAGATGAAGATGATGTAATGGATTTAGCATCCAGATTAATTAGAGAAGTATTTAAAAAAATAAAAAATATAGATATAAGTTTACCTATTATGAAAATGAAATATGATGATGCTATAGATAAGTATGGTAGTGATAAACCTGATCTAAGATTTGGTATGGAAATACAAGATGTAACAGATAGTTTTAAAAATACAACTATAGAATTTATTAAATCAAATATAGAAAGTAACGGAATAGTAAATGCGATAGTTGCAAAAAATTGTTCTTCAAATTATTCTAGAAAAGAAATAGATAAATTAACTGAATATGTTAAAACTTATGGAGCACACGGTTTAATATATATAAAAATGGAAGATGAAATAACAGGTTCAATAGTTAAAAATTTGAGTGATGAAGAAAAAGAAAATTTAATAAATACTTTAAAATTAGAAAAGAATGATATAGCATTTATTATAAGTGATAAGAAAAATATAACAAAAGCATCATTAGGTGCATTAAGATGTAAATTAGGTCGTGATTTAGGATTAATAAAACAGGGAGATTATAAATTATTATGGGTAGTTGATTTCCCATCATTTGAATGGAGTGAAGAAGAAAATAGATTTATGGCAACACATCATCCATTTACAGCTCCTAAAGATGAAGATATTGATAAACTTATAACTGATAAAGCAAATTGTTATTCTAAAGCATATGATATAGTAATAAATGGTTATGAAGCAGGTGGTGGATCAATTCGTATTCATAATGAAGAAGTTCAAGAAAAAATGTTTGAAGCTCTAGAACTTACAGAAGAACAAATTAGAGAAAAATTTGGATTTTTCGTAGATGCATTAAAGTATGGTACACCTCCACACGGTGGTATTGCATTTGGACTTGATAGACTTGTTATGCTTTTAACAGAAACTGAAAATATAAGAGATGTAATAGCATTCCCTAAAACTGCTAGTGCTTCTGATTTAATGAGTGAATGTCCAAATGTAGTAGATGAAGAACAATTATCAGAATTAGCAATCAAAATAGAAAAAAAATAATGTTTGAATATTTTTAACATATATGATATATTATAACTAGATTGGAGGATGTTTTATGGTTTATGGTAATTATATGCATAATACAGTAGAACCAGTATCGAGTAGTATTGCTGCAACCTTAATTATGGCTTTAATGGTTATAATGTGGTTGATATTTATAGCTATACTCGTATTTACTGTTATAGGAATGTGGAAAGTATTTGAAAAAAATAAAATGCCTGGGTGGTATGCAATAATTCCTGGATTTAATATATGGAAATATTTAGAATTAAGCGAAATACCAGGATGGACTATGTTTTTACCTTATGCAAATGTTGTATTTATCTTTATAGCAAGCTATAGAATTTCTATTAAAATGGGTAAAGATATGGTGTTTGGAATTATAAATGCTTTTTATCCTTTTATAGGACTTATGATATTAGGATTTTCAAATACTAAAGAAGTAGAGACGAAAAAAACAAGGAGTTAATTACCTTGTTTTCTTTAACAAAAAATATAAACAAATGTTTTCTTTACTTTGAAAAAATTTCTTGACAATTATGAATGTATTGTGGTATCCTTAAAATAGAGGAGTGATTATATGACATGTAAAAATTGTGGATTTTTGGTCGAACAGGGTAGTGATGTATGTCCAAATTGTGGCTCTAAAATAGATAATACACAAAATAATTATGTTAATACAAATAATGTAAGTTCTAATGAAAATAATGCTCAAACTACTAATAATTATATTAATAATAATTTGAATCAGACAAACTTAGATACAAATACTAAAATTTATGATGATGAAAATAAAAAATCAACTAGCAAGAAAAATAATAAAAATAAACTTTTAATTATAGTTGCAATCATAGTTTTAGCTCTAGTAATACCATTATGTGTATTTTTAGGAATAAAATTTGCTGATAAAGAAGATGAAAATTTAAACATTAATAATAAGACTTTAACATTAGATAAAGTTAGTTTTAAATATAATGACTCAAAGTGGAAGTTAGAAAAAGATGAGACTGATAAAAAAACTTTAACTAATAAAGAAAGTACAATATATTTCAAATATAATTTTAGCAAAGATTATTATACTATTGATACCTATATTGATTTAATGAAAGAAAGTTATAAAAAAGAAGGATATAATATTTCAGAAAATATGCAAGATATTACTATTAATAATGTTTTATGGAAAAAAGTTGAGTATGAAAAAGATGATAATAAATATATAGAATTAATATATGTAAAAGATTATATTATTTATAGATTTATATATACTTCTCCATCTAAAACATTTGATTCAAGTTTAAAAAATATAGAAGAAATATATAATACTTTAGAATATGATGATGAAGAAGATAGGATAGATGCAGAAAATGCTAAAAGAAAACTAATTGGAGAATGGCAGTGGGAAGGTCAAGGTTATATTGTAATAGATGATACCCATATGTACGTATATAGAGATAGTAGTAAAGATGAAAATAATGTGGTTTATGGAACATATAAATTGGATAGTAAGATTCCTACATATAGTTCTGGTTATGCAGATGGATTATATATAGTTATGACAATCGATAAATATTATGAAGATGGAATAGAATTAAATAACTATAAAGAATTTACTTATAGCTTTACAGTTACTCCTGATGGTAAATATTCACTAGAAAACGAAAGTACACACTCAATAGGGTATGCAACTAAAGTTGAATAGTTTTTAATTATTGGAGGTGTATTATGAGTAAGTTATATTTTAGATATGGAGCCATGAATTGTGGTAAAACAACCGCACTTTTACAGGTCGCACATAATTATGAAGAAAGAGGTATGAAAGTAATATTAATTAAACCTCTAATAGATACTAAAGGAGAAAATAAAGTAGTTAGTAGATTAGGTGTAGATAGAAAAGTAGATATATTACTTTCACCAGAAGATAATATTATGAAATATTTAAAATGTCTTGATGTTAATGCGATTATAGTAGATGAAGCACAATTTCTAACACAAAAACAAGTAGATGAATTATATTTAATTACAAAAGAGTATGATATTCCAGTTTTGTGTTATGGACTTAGATGTGATTTTCAGATGAAAGGATTTAAAGGCTCTACCAGATTATTAGAGATTGCAGATGATATAGAAGAGTTAAAAACTATATGTAAATGTGGTAAGAAAGCAACACAAAATTTAAGATTAGTTAATGGTGTTCCAGTATTTGAAGGTAATCAAGTTGAAATAGATAATCAAGATGAAATAAAATATATTAGTGTATGTGGAAAATGTTATATTAAATATAAAAATGGAAACAATAAATGAGTTGTTGTATTTATAAATAGTTTGTTGTATAATTAATATATAGAATAAGGAAGGATGATTGTATGGGATTAATTAAAGCAGCACTTACTGCTGGATCAAGTACATTAGCTGACGAGTGGTTAGAGTATATCTATTGTGAAAGAATGGATGATAATGTACTTATGAGAAGAGGAGTACCTAAAAGTGGTGGCTCAAATAAAAAAGGTACAGAAGATATTATTACAAACGGAAGTAAAATTGTAGTTGGAGAAGATCAATTTTTAATTGTTGTAGCTGATGGTAAAATAGTAGATTTTACTGCTGAAGCAGGATATTATACATTTGATAAAGGAACAGAACCATCTATGTTTTATGGGGGATTTGGTAAAGGATTAATAGAATCATTTAAAAAATTCGGTGAAAGATTTACTACTGGTGGTATCGCACCACATGATCAAAGAGCATACTTTGTAAACACACGTTATTTAAAAGGAAATAAATTTGGTACATCTACACCAATTCCTTTTAGAGATAGTGAATTTGGTATGACTGTAGATATAAGATGTTACGGGGAATATGTAATTCAAGTTACAGATCCAATAGCTTTCTATCACACATATGGTGGTAATGTAGAATACGAATATGTAATAGATGATAGTTTTAAAAGTACATTTTTAGCCGATTTCATGCAGGCACTTAATCCAGCACTCGCTAAAGTTGCAAGTCAAAAAATATCATATGATATGTTACCAGGTGCAGTAACTGAAATAAGTGATGCGGTTAAAGAATGCTTAAAGTCTACTTGGGGAGATCAAGGTATAAATGTTGTTCGTGTATCTATCGCAAGTGCAACACCTACAGAAGAATCTGCAGAAATGATTAAAGGTGCACAAGGAGATAGATTGTATGCTATGAATCCAGCTATGCAAGGAGCACGTGCTAATGCTGCTGCTAGTGAGGCAATAAAAACAGCTGCTGGTAATGAAAATGGTGCCATGACTGGATTTATGGGAGTTGGAATGTTAAATCAAGGTGGAGCTATGTTTGGTGCAAATATTTCTTCTCAATCACAAGAAATGACTGGCATGGATTCTATGAATGTTGCTGGTGGAGGAATTGCTGAACCAAAAGAAGAAGTTAACGAAGAAGAAAATGGTGTTAAATGTCCAAATTGTGGTTCTATAATTACACAAAATTTCTGCACAGAATGTGGAACTAAAAGACCTGAAGAACCACAAGAAAGATTCTGTCAAGAATGCGGAAGTAAAGTAGATTTAAATGCTAAATTTTGTTCAAGTTGTGGACACGAATTATAAAAATTTAAAACTTCAATTATTAATTAATAATTGAAGTTTTATGATTTATTAAAACATTTGATATAACGACTATAAAGATATAGTGATAATTTTATATAATTTTTTTTATGAATAATTTTATATAATTTTTTTCTTGAACTCATGTAAAAAATATGTTATAATTAGTTTGCTGAAAGATATGATAAAGCCCTTATGAAAAACCTACTAATCGAAATAATTGGGAATCTAATTCATGGTTGGTGTTGAAGACCCAAGTAATTTTGGGGATCCTAAAGATCATGATGTGATGCCCACCTGGGAGACTAGGTTTTATTCGATTCGGGGCATCGGTCTTTTGGCTTTTTATTTTGGAGGTTTGTATGCTTGATGATTTACTTACGACTACTTATGTAGTATTTGATTTAGAAACAACAGGTTTATCCGCACTTCTTGGCGATTCAATAATTGAGATTGGTGCGGTTAAAATAAAAGATGGACAAATTATAGATAGATATGATGAGTTAGTTAATCCAGGTAGAGAATTAAATGAAGAAATAATTAAAATAACTGGAATTAATAATGAGATGTTAACTGGCAAAAGAGATGAAAAATCTAGTGTTATAGATTTTATGAAATGGGTAGGAAATCTACCTATGGTAGCTCACAATGCTAAATTCGATATATCTTTCATTGAAAATGCATATTTAAAATATGAGTTAGGTAAAATAAACAATACAGTAATTGATACATTAGGTCTTTCTAGATATTTAGAATCTAGGGAGCGTTATCACAATCTAGCTACACTTGTAAAAAGATATGATATACCATGGGATGAAGATAAACACCATAGGGCTGATTATGATAGTGAAGGTACTGCTTTAATATTTTATAAAATGTTAAAAAAATTAGATTTAAATAATTTTAAAAGCATTAAAGACTTATATAAATATCCATTTATAGTTATAAGAAAAGAAGAATTAAAAAATATAAATAATTAATAAAATACGACACTTTTAATAGTGCCTTTTTTTTATAATTATAAAGGTGATTATATGAAAATATATTTAGATGTTGTTATGATATTAAACTTTTTAATTGATTTTATATTGCTTTTAAGTGTTTCAGTTATATTACGGCGAAGAGTTTCATTACAAAGAATAATGTTTGGAGCATTCATGGGTGGTATTAGTATAATACTTTTATTTTTAAATATTAATAGTTTAGAATTATTTTTGATAAAAGTATTAATAAGTATAATTATGATTTTAACTACGTTTAAATTTGTAAATTTAAAATATACATTAATAAATCTTTTATATCTTTATACATCTAGTATAATTTTAGGAGGATTTCTTTATTTTTTAAATGTTCAATTTTCATATAAACATGTAGGAATAATTTTTTATAATAATGGACTTAGTATAAATTTTATATTTTTACTTATATTTTCACCTATAATAATATATATTTATATCAAACAATCAAAATCACTTAAATATAATTATTCAAATTATTATAATATAGAAATATTTATAAAAAATAAAAAATATAATTATATAGCCTATATGGATACAGGAAATACTTTAATAGATAGTTTAACTAATAAACCTGTAATACTTATAGATAAAAGAAAACTTTTATTTGATATAAAAGAATTTAGATTAATACCATATATAAGTGCAAATGGGACTAATTTAGTAAAAGTAGTAAAAATAAATAAACTTATTTTTGATAATAAAGAATATAAAAATATTCTATTAGGAATTATCGATAATATAAGTATGGATGGAGTAGATGTTATATTAAATAGAAAATTATTGGAGGCATAATATGATTAAAAAAATAATTGAGTTTATAAAAGAATTACTTAGTACTAAAGGTATTTATTTTGTTGGAAGTACAGATAAATTACCAGAACCGTTATCAAAAGAAGATGAAATTAAATTTGTAGAACTTTCTATGCAAGGAGATGAATTTGCGAGAAATAAACTTATAGAACACAATTTAAGACTTGTAGTTTTTCTATCTAAAAAATATGAAAATACTGGTGTAGATTTAGAAGATCTTGTAAGTATTGGAACTATAGGACTTATAAAAGGAGTAAATACATATAAATTAGATAAAAATATAAAACTAGCTACTTATGCATCTAGATGTATAGATAATGAGATACTTATGTTTTTAAGAAAGAATAAAAGAAGAAGAGGAGAGATAAGTTTTGAAGATAGCCTAAGTTATGATAGTGAAGGTAATGAACTACACTTAGAAGATATACTAGGAACATCAGATGATGTAGTTACTAGAGGACTAGAAGAAGAAATAGAAAAGAAAATACTATATCAAGAATTATCTAAGCTTAAAGATAGAGATAGAGAAATTATGATAATGAGATATGGCTTACTTGGTAAAAAAGAAATGACACAAAAAGAAGTTGCAGAAGCATTAGGTATAAGCCAGTCATATATATCTAGGATAGAAAAAAAAGTAATAAGTAGACTTAAATTACAGAATAGATAATTGTATTAAATAACATATTTTGATATAATTATATTGGTGAATGATATGAATGAATTAATAAATTTAGATCCTACTTTTACTGAAAGTAGTTTTAAGACAAAAGTAGATAATATATTTGTAATGCTTCATGTATCTTTAATGACAGATAATTTAAAGAGAGTAGATCACTTTATAAGTGATAATGTTTATGAAAAATTTAACAGTAGATTAAATACTTTAAATTCGAATAACGAAAGAGAAATGTTTGATGAACTTAATGTAAAATCTACTGATATAATAAACGTAGAAGTTATGGAGAATAAATTTGTAATTACAGTTAGAATAATATCTAGATATATGAATTATATAGTAGATAAAACAACTAATAATTATAAAAGAGGTAACAATACAAGTAGAATAGAAAAAGAAAATATATTAATATTTGAAAAGAAAAGAAATGCGAAAAAAGAAGGTGTTGTTAGATTTTGCCCAAATTGTGGACATCCTATGGATGTAAATAAATCTGGATTTTGTGAGTTTTGCAATAGCACCTATAACCAAGAAGATTACGACTGGGTTTTAACAGATATAAAAACGTATTAGAGGTGGAGTATGCAGGAGGATAAATTTTTAAGTCTTAGAGAAAAATATCCTAATTTTATATATGATAGTTATGAGATTATAGATGATGGTATTAATATTAAAATATTATATCACTTTGAAATAGAGGGATTAACTTCTTTTAATCCTTATTATTTAATTGATAAAAAATATATTACTAATAAAAATATAGATAATGATTTACTAAATTACATGGCTTTTCATATAGGTATGATAGAACTTGTAAGTTATTTTAAATGCACTTGTAGTAAGAATGTAATAATAAAAGCTGGATATATAAATGATGATCAAATAAATTGGTTTAAAAAACTATATTATTATGGATTAGGCGAGATGTTTTATACAAATGGTATAAATACTACTATAGATAGTTTTATGAATATTACTTGTGTTTGTAATGATAAAAAAACATTTAATACTAGTTATGAAGGAGTAGGTAATTTAATACCTGTTGGTGGTGGAAAAGACTCTAATGTAACATTAGAACTTATGAAAGATGAATTTTCTAGTAATACTTGTTTTATAATAAATCCTAAAGATGTTAATATAGAATGTTGTAAAATAGCTAATTATGATGATTCAAATATATTTATAGTAAAAAGAGTACTAGATAAGAATTTATTAGATTTAAATAGTAAAGGTTTCTTAAATGGACATACACCTTTTAGCTCTTTAGTTGCATTCGTTTCATATTTATGTGGTTATTTACAAAATAAAAAATATATAATACTTTCAAACGAAGGTAGTGCGAATGAACCAACTATACCAGGAACTAGAATTAATCATCAATATTCTAAAACATATGAATTTGAAAATGATTTTAATCTATATACAAAAAAATACTTTAATATCGATATAAGATATTTCAGTTTATTAAGACCTTTAAATGAATATCAAATAGCTATGTTATTTTCACATTATAAGAAGTATCACAATATATTTAAAAGTTGTAATGTTGGTAGTAAAAGTTTACCTTGGAAATGGTGTTGTGATTGTCCTAAATGTTTATTTGTTTATATAATATTAAGTCCATTTCTATATAAAGATGAATTAGTTAATATATTTGGATGCGATTTATATGAAAAGAAAGAATTACTAAATACATTATTAGAACTAACATTATATAGTGATATAAAACCATTTGAATGTGTTGGAACTTATGGCGAGGTTAGATATGCATTAAGTACCTTAATATCTAAATATGATGGGGAACTTCCATATTTATTAAAATATTATAAAGAACATTTTAAATTAAGCCTAGATACAAAGTATGAAAAAGAATTTAATAATGAAAACAACTTAGAGGATAAATTTATAGATATTATAAAGAAAGAAGTAGATAAATATGTACAGTGATATTATAGAAAAACTAAAGGATAAAAAAATATGTATATTAGGTTTTGGTAGAGAAGGAGTATCTACATATAAGTTTATAAGAAGACATTTAAGTGATAAATTTTTAACTATAATAGATAAAAGAGATATAAGAGATAGTGAGATTATTAAAGATGATACTAATATAGAAATATTATATGGAGATAATTATTTAGATAATTTAGATATATATGATTTAATTATTAAGACACCTGGTATTTCATTTAAAGATATTGATGTATCTAATATTAAAGATAAAATAACTTCACAACTTGAATTATTACTTGAAATATATAAAGATAATATAATTGGAATAACTGGAACAAAAGGTAAAAGTACTACATGTACTCTTATGTATAAAATTTTAATAGATCAAGGATATAAAGCATATTTACTAGGTAATATTGGTAATCCTATATTTGATGATATAGAAAAATTTGATAACAATTCATATTTAGTTATAGAAATGTCAGCACTTCAATTAGAATTTGTAAAAGTATCTCCTAAAATAGGAGTAGTATTAAATCTTTTTGAAGATCATCTAGATCATGCAGGAACTCTTGAACACTACCATGAAAATAAAATGAATATGTTTAAATATCAGAATGAATCAGATTATGGAATTTATTCACTTGATAATGAAAATACAGTAAATCAAATAAATAAAAATAATTATTTAAGTAAATTATTTAAAGTTACTTTAAAAGGTAGTGGAGAAGATACTATATATTTAGATGGTGATGATGTAATTTTAAATAATGAAAAATTATATAATAAAAATTATGAGAGAAATTTAATAGGAGAACACAATTTATCAAATATAATGTTTTGTTTAGTTATATCAAAAATATTAAATTTAGATTTTAATAAAGTAATTGAAAGTATTAAAAATTTCATGCCACTTGAACATAGAATAGAACTAGTTGGAACTTATAATGGCGTTACATATTATAATGATTCTATATCTACAATACCTATGGCAACTATAAATGCGATTGAAACTTTAAAAAATGTAGATACATTAATATTTGGAGGTATGGATAGGGGAATAGACTATTCTACTTTAATTAACTATTTAAATAAATCTAATATTTCTAATTTAATATGTATGCCAACTACAGGTTATAAAATTGGTAAAGAAATAGAAAAAGTAAATAAAGATAAAAATATATATTATATAGAGTTATTAGAAGATGCAGTAAAAAAGGCTAAAGAAGTTACAAAAAAAGGCTCAATTTGTTTAATGAGCCCTGCAGCTAGTAGTTATGAGTATTTTAAGAACTTTGAAGAAAAAGGTAAAAAATATAAAGAATTAGTAAAAGCAACCGATTAGTTGCTTTTTAATTTCTTGCTTCAAAGTATTCAGTAGATACAAGTTGAAAGTTGTTATCTATAAACTCATAATAGTCACATTTTAATCTATTATATAATATTTCACATTCATCATAAGAACCTATATTATCAAAATAGTTATCATCTTTACTAGTTATTTTTAGTTTACTATCTAAAATAGTGTAGTAATAATTATTTTCTAATTCTGTTTTTAATACTTCATTATCTACTGAATATTCCATATTTCCATTATCGTTAAATATTATGTAATCATATTTACTTTTTTTATTAAAACTATAATATTTTTTATTATATACTAATGCATTATCAGTATTACTTTTAATGTTTTTTATAAAGTTATTATCTACTGTATTTATAGAAAGATTATATTTAGTACTTTTAATGTAATCTTTCTTATCCCATGTAGTCCAAACATTAATAATAGTAAATAATATTTCATTTTCTTCTAGTTTATCTCCATATAAATCAATCGCTTCATTAATATCTAGTCCTATAAAATCTATATCTTTAAATATCCTTATCGCTTCATCATTTGATAAATTAAATGATTTAATAATAGCTTTATCATCATTAATTGAAAAAGTAAATGTAACTAAAGGATTTACCTTAAATACTAAATCATATGTTATTTCTTCATTTAAATTTTTATCAGTAACTTTAGTATTATTATTAAATAATTTTATTGAGGTTAAACTAATTATAAAAACTAAAGAAATAAATATAACAGATATTATAAATTTATTATTTTCTTCCATATCATCACCATTATCTAGTTTAATATTATCATAAAATTTAAATTATGACAATAATTTTAATAATAGTTTTAACATTTACAAAGATAGATGTGTATGTTATAATCGAATTAGAGATGATGTGATAGTATGGATACAAATATTAAAGCTTATAAACAGTTTTGGGATTTATATAATAATAATATTAATTTTAACTTAATAGTTAAAAGTGGAATGGAGCAGGGAAAGATTCGCTTTTTTAATGAAAATGAATGGGATAAAATATGCTCTCAAAATTTTTTTCCTTTTGAAAGTGAAATGAAAGAATTTATAGATATGTTTACTCTTGGATATAATATTGGTAATTGTGTTGGAACAGCAAGACAACTTAGTTATTCTTATAACGATGTTGATATTGTTAGTGGTATACTTCCAATATTAAAAGGTACTTTGAATGCTACAGAAGAGGGTGGACATTGTTGGTTAGAAACAAAAGATAATATTATTGATACAACATTAATGTTAGTTATTGATAAAGAATTAAAAAAAGATTTTGGTTATATAGAAGAACAGCGTATAACTTCTTATCAGTTAAGACAAATGCCTACTTATATGGCAAGAAAAGAATTAGTAAACGATAAATCACTTAATAGGAAATCACAAAAAAAATAAAATCCATTTTTGGATTTTAAAATTTATTTCATTCTTTTAAATAATCTTTTTGTATTTTCCATAGTAATGTTTTCTATTTCTTCATAACTTTTTTCTTTTACTTCTGATAATTTATTAATTATATATTTAATATTAGAAGACTTATTTATTTCATTTCTAAATGGCTCTATAGAAATATATGGGCTATCAGTTTCAACTATAAATAAATCATCGGGAATAAGACGTGCGATTTCAATAGATTTCTTTGCAGTTTTATATGTTATTTTACCAGCGAAAGATATATAAAATCCTTCATTTATTATATATTTTAACGTATCAAAATCAGGTTGAAAACAATGAAATACACATCCGTATTTTGGTTTTACATGTGCTCTAAAAATATCTACTATTTTTTCGTTAGAATTATTTGAATGTATAATTACAGGTAACTTTAATTCATTAGCAATCTCTATTTGTCTAACTAGATATTTTTTTTGATCTTCAAAATTATTTTTTCCATTATCAAAACCTATTTCACCTATAGCTACTACTTTTATATTGTTAGCTAAATCATATAGGGTATTTACATCTTGATTTTCTATATATAAAGGATGTATACCAACTGATGAATAAAACTTTGGATTAGTTTTTGAAATTTCTATAGATTCCAAAGATGTTTTTATATTTAACCCTACATTAATAACACTTTCTATATTAGGATTTTTATTTATATCATCAATATATAATTGATTATTATCTAAAACGACACTATTAATATGCATGTGAGAATCTATTGCCATAAAACTACTTCTTTCTATATATTTAAAAACTTCTATTTATCTTATAAATAGCTTCTTTTGATAAAATTTTTTCATGAGGATTAATTTCCTTTAAGATAGGACCAATATACGGTTTATCTTTAGCATCCGAAAATATTAGTCTTAATCCATCTTTTACATCTTTACTTACATTCATGAATTTAATTAAATTTTTAAAATAATTATCTGACTTATGTAATCTAATAATACTTCCATCAACAAAATATTGAATTGCCATAATCGCAAACACAAATTTATCATTATCAATAGGGGAGAACTCTTTTTTAAATGTGTCACTAAGCCAAGTAGCTCTACCAGGAATTAAATCAAATTCATAACCATTATACATCCAGTTATCTGTATCTATAAATTTTACACTGTTATTATTATTTATCATAATGTTGTCGCCTTTTATATCTCCTAGTATAATTCCCATTTTATGAAATCTTTGTATTGCTAGGTCAGCATCAATAACAAATTCAAGTATTTGTTTTAAATCATTTAAAAAATTTAATAACTCAAAATTTTTATATCCATTAGTAGTATCTACAAGATCATGAAAGTATCCTTCTTTTTTCTCATCTTCATAACCGACTAAACCTATTGGAAAGCATGCATTAGGATCTTTTAACTTACTTAATAGTTCAATTTTTTTAAATTTTTTCATATATGAATTTCTATCTTTAAAAAAATTAAAAAATTTGAGAGCTAATTGGTCATTATATTTATATACAGTTCCCTCAGCTCCTAATCCGATTTTATTATAATTATTATTTTTCTTTATTATCAAAGTAGGTAAATTGGTATTGTATAAATCATCTTTTATATAACTCATCATGATTCATCTCCTAATAAGAGAATTAATTAACTAATTGGTATAGTATGATTAGTTCAAGTATTAAATATTATAGCAAGTATTATATGTTATATCAAGTATTACATTGAGTAAATCATTTATATTATTAATTTTAATAAATTTTTTATCTACTAAAAGTTTGCTTGGTAAAAAATCCATGGATTGACTTTAATTATGATATGTGCTACAATTTAATTACTCAATGACCAAGAGTTATATGAGTCCTGGAGACGCAACTATTTATTAGTTGCGTTATCCGTTTATATTGTATGAAGTCGATTAATTATTAAGAGAATTTTTTATATTTATTATATTCTTTTAATACTTTTTGTAGATATTTAGGTTCGTCAATTAAATATGAACTTATTATATACATATCATTTTTGTTTCTTTCAAGAATTATTATATAATTATATAAATTATCACTATATAATAATTTAGTCCTTTTCGTGTTCTTATATGGGGCAGTCCATATTTTTATTTTATTGCACTCTAAGTCATCACAAGTCGGACAATTTAAATAATTTTTTATCATGGGTGCAATATAATTTATAAAATATGCACGTGGTTCTTTCATTCTAATTTTCATGCCTAATGTTTTTTGAGTTTTAGTAGTTAAATGAAAAAAGCCCTGCATTCTATTATCTTCAAATGGTGTAGTAAACACTTTAATTTTCATTCCATTTATTTTTAAATCACCATAATATATATTTTTTATAAAATAATCATATAATTCATCATCTGTAGTAGTTTTGGGTAATGGTCCGTTTAAACCACATTTACTTTTAGTCAATATCATCTTTTGATCTCCAAATAAATATATTAAATTTTGTATTGCTATAGCATGATGACATATCAAAACTATTTTGATATAACTTTTTAATTTCATTAATAATGTTTAACTTTACGCTATTACCAGTAAGATTTCTATAATAATATGATAATGCCCCAATCAAAATATCATTAATTTGTAATATTGGTGCTTCATAAGATCTAATAGGTTGAACTTTTTTTATAGTTTTTTTATTGGTATCTGACATTTTAATTCTTAAATAATCTAGCATTACTTGATGATAATAATATGAATTTGTATCTTTTATATCAGGATATATATTGTACGAATTACCAGGAATAATAATATATTTTAACATATCGTAATATACTTTATGATAAAAATCATTTTCAGTTTGATTATATTTTTTATGATTTAATTTTGTTTTATCAACTACAATAACTCTAAATTTTAAATCATCATTATTGAAGAAATAGTTAATAATATCCAAATATAATTTTTCAGTTTTTTCATCAATCTTATTCCATTTCAATTCTATTTTATTAGAAAGATTATAATTTTCCTTTAAATGTTCTATATATTCATTTACTTTTTTAACTTTATACTTTGGACAATAAACTGCTCCAATTAACATATATTTGCTATCATTACTTACTAAATGACAGCTTTCATCACAATAAACATTGTATTCCATATACATCCTCCTTTTAATTACTTATTATAACATGTATTAAAGAATTTTAAAACTCGGAACATAAAGCCTGAGTTAATTTCAAATTTAGTACACATAAACAAGAAGTACAACAACTTTTAGACAAAAGAAATAGTTAGTAATAAATTATTAACTAATACAAGTATAACATGTTTTAATAAACTTAACTTAAAATATTTAGTTTATAGTCTTTTTATGGTAGAATAATATATGCAAAGGAGAATTATCGATGAGTTTTAAAGAAAAGTTAGAAAAATTAAAAATGAAAATTTCAGATCCATCTCTACATGTTAATAGAAATTATGAATTTGAAGCAGAATTAGAAGATCATCAACTCGTAAATCAAAATATATATAGATTGTATTATATTGATTATCATAGAATTGGTGAGAATTATGGTAGAACAGATAATAATGTGGGAGTCATTGATTTGCCGTTTAAACCATTTATGCTTCCTGATGGGATGAGTCGTGAAGATGGATTTAAAGTTTTATCTTATTTAACAGATTTTATAGAAAAGCAATTGAATTTAAGCCCTTGCTCATATAAAAGTGTATCAACTTTAAATAGTGTATTAGATTTAGAAAGATTAGGATTTAAAAGAGTAAATGAAGATATTAATGATAGTGAGGTTATAGATTTATTTACTGTATCTGGACGATTATTATTATTTAAAAATAGCAGACATTATCAAAAATATTTTGAATGGTATACTGAGAATATTACATTAGATGAAATAAAGGCAATTTATAGTAAATGTGGTATTGAATTTTATGATTTGATATTATCAGAAAACTCTGAAAAGTCTAAAATTGAAAATTCAAATGGTGGACCTCAATTGATAAAGAAAAGATAAAATTGTGAATAAATTTTGCTAAACGATTTATTTCAACTAAGAGATTATAGAACTCTATATCCACAATATTATTACTATTATTTTATACATGCATATTGGTTGCCAATATGCATGTGTGTTTTCTAAATTGTCAAAATTTAATATAAAAGTATTGTATCGAAAACGTTTGTTTGGTATAATTGTTTTAGGAATACTTAGTTAGTTTAGGTACTATTCTCCTTTACTTTTTAAAGTGAAAGGAGGTGAAGTTATGAGAAAATCAGAGAAATATCTTTGCTCTATCATAATACTCCTTATTATTGTGATTTTAATCATATTAATAAAAATAGTACCAACTGTATAAGTCGGTACTAAACTGAAATAATTTTAGGATAGTACCTAACTCACCAAAATTAGGTATTCCTTTTTTAATTTTATGCAAATTTCTTTGACAAATACATCATAACATAAAAACGCACTTTTATCAAGTACGTTCTCTATTTTTACTCGTGTTTTTCCGAGTATCAATCAATCTGGTAGCGACGGGGAGATTCGAACTCTCGACACCATGGGTATGAACCATGTGCTCTAGCCAACTGAGCTACATCGCCATCAACGCTATAATTATAACAAATAACTTATTTTTTTGCAATACTTTTTCAAACAATTTGATAAATTCGATAAATATATTTATAATGTATGGTATAATAAATACGGATGTGTTAATATGTATGTAAAAAGAAGACAAATTAGTTTATTAAACAACTTAATATCTGGTATTGGTATAATTGTACTTGGACTAATTATAACTATTGGAAGTATAAATATGTATACTAGAGTAGTACACTTAATAGTATATGTATTTCTTATATATGGTTTATCTAGGCTAGTTAATTTTATATTAAATAAAAAAATAATAAGAAATAGTCAAACGTTAATATCAATAATATTAAATATATTTTTTGGATTGTTTTTTATAATATTTAAAAAAGCATCATTATATATATTACCAATTTTATTCTCTTTATACCTGTTACTTCAATCAGTAGTAAAGTTTATAAATTACAGTATCTTAAGAAAAATAAATTTAAAATCTAGATTTAGTGAACTATTTTTATGTATATTTTTCTTTGTATTTTCTATGATATTTTTATTTTATCCATTTGATAAAATAAACATGTTTATAATGATTATAGGTATTTACTGTATATTATTAGGTATAAATAGAATATATGAATTTATAATAGATGTTTTAACAGATAAATTTAAATTAAAAATAAAAAGAAAATTAAGAATAACATTACCTGCTATATTTGAAGCATTTATACCTAAAAGAGCTTTAAAAAGTATAAATAAATATATAAATTATTTAACAAGTGAAAAAGAAGAAACTGATGAAATACCAGATTTATGTATATTTGTACATATGTCAAAATATGGATTTAATCAATTTGGTCATACAGATATATTATTTGAAGGTAAAATATATTCTTTTGGTAATTATGATAAATCTAGTGAAAGACTACTAACTTGTATTGGGGATGGAGTACTATTTATATTAGATAAAAAAGATAAATATATATCATTTTGTATAACTAATAGTAAAAAGACTTTAGTAGAATATGGTGTAAGATTAACAGAACGTGAAAAAGAAAAAATTAGGATGCAATTAGATAAAATAATGCTTGATACTATAGAGTGGAAGCCACCTATAGTACTAGATAAAGAAGCTGAACATAAAGATTATGCGAGTAAATTATATAAAGCAACTAAAGCTAAATTTTATAAATTTAAAACTAGTCAATATAAAACGTATTTTGTACTAGGAATAAATTGTACATATTTTGCTGATAAGATTTTAAAAAATATATTTAACGATGTATTCAAATTAGTAGGAATATTATCTCCTGGAACTTATTATGAATATTTAGAAGAAAATTATAAGAAGAAAAAAAGTAAAATTATTTCAAAAAAAATATATACAAAAGAAAGTATTGGTGTAAAAGATGCTTAAAATTAAAAATAATTTCGATTTAAAATCTACGATTACTTGTGGACAGATATTTAGATATATAGATGATAATGATGAATTTACTATAGTATTAAAAGATAGAGTAATCAGTTTAAAAGAAGAAAAAGATAATATTATTATCGAATCTAGTAAGGAAGAAAATTTAAAAGAAATCATATATGATTATTTTGATTTAAATAGAGATTATGATAATATAGAAAAAATGATAATTGAAAAAGATAAAAAAATAACTGATGCGATAAATTTTAGTAGAGGACTTAAAATGATACATCAAGATCCTTTTGAAACTTTAATAGCCTATATAATATCTCAAAATAATAGAGTTCCATCTATAGCTCACGCATTAAATTTAATATCTAAAAATTATGGAGAGAAAGTAATATTCAAAAATAAAGAATACTATCTATTTCCATCTATAGAAAAATTATCAGAATTAACTATAGATGATTTTAGAAATTGTAAAGTAGGATTTAGAGATAAATATTTATATGGAATCATGAATAGTATTAAAAATTCAGAGTTAGATTTAGAAAGTATATATAATATGAATAGTGAGGATTCTCTTAAGTATCTTATGAATTTCAAAGGAATAGGTATGAAAGTTGCATCCTGTATACTTTTGTTTGCTTATCAAAAATTTGACGTATATCCAGTAGATACATGGGTAAAAAAATATATGAAAGATATCTATAACTTAGAAGGGGAAAAAAATATAAAAGAGTTTACTTATAATACATATAAAGAATATAGTGGACTTGCAATACAATATATGTTTAATTATAAAAGAAATAGTAAATAATTTACAAATATATAAATTTTTGTTATAATCTATTAGAATTTAAGTAAGAAGGGAGAATTTATGACAAATAAAGATTTAGCCAATTTGATATTTCCAAATATTACCAAAACAGTAGAAGATTATGAAAAAGAATATCCAAAAAGAGATTTAAAAGAAGGAGCTATAGTATCAAGATTTGCACCTTCTCCAACAGGATTTATGCACCTTGGAGGATTGTTTCAAGCAATAATTGATTATGTAATAGCTAAAAGTTCTGGTGGAGTTTTCTTTTTAAGAAATGAAGATACTGATAAAGCTCGTGAAGTAGATGGAGCAGTAGAACTTATCATGGAAACATTAACTCATTATGGACTTATACCAGATGAATATGAATTTGATGGAAAAATAGTAGGTAATTATGGACCATATATACAAAGTGAGAGGAAAGAAATATATCATGCTTTTATAAAACATTTAATAGAAATAGGTAGGGCTTATCCATGCTTTTGTGATAAAGAAGAATTAGATCAAATGAGAGAAAATCAAGAAGCTATGAAAGTTAGACCTGGTTACCATGGAAGGTTTGCTAGATGCTCAAGGTTAAGTGTAGATGAAGCAATGGAAAAAATTAAAAATGGAGAAAAGTATGTTATTAGATTTAGAAGTAATGGTAACTTTGATAACAAATTTGAGTTTGATGATCTAAGACAAGGTAAATTATATTTGAATGAAAACGATATAGATGAAGTTATTATGAAAAGTGATACAATGCTTCCAACATATCATTTTGCTCATGTAGTAGATGATCATTTGATGCATACAACACATGTTGTAAGAGGAGAAGAGTGGTTACCAAGTGCTCCTAAACATATTCAGATGTTTGAAGCATTTGGCTTTGAAGCACCCAAATATATACATACACCACTTATTGTTAAAAAAGATGGAGATTCTCTAAGAAAAATAAGTAAAAGAAAAGACCCTGAAGCATCTATGAGTTATTATGATTTACTTGGATATCCAACGCTTGCTGTAATAGAATCACTTATGACAATAATTAACTCAAACTATGAAGAATGGCATACTATAAATCCAGATAAAAAATTTGATGAATTTATATTTAGTGCGAATAAAATGTCTACAAGTGGAGCTTTATACGATCTTATGAAACTAGATGATATTTCAAAAAATATAATATCTAAAATGAGTAAAGATGAGTTATATGAAAAGTCTTATGAATGGGCCTGTAAACATAGCGAGTCTCTAAAATCAATAATAGATAAAGATGTAGAATATTATAAAAACATAATAAATATAGAAAGAGAATCAGAAAAACCAAGAAAAGATATTGCTAGATATAGCGATATTGAAAATTTAATTTGGTATATGTATGATGATGTATTTGATTCAAAAGAAATAAATTACGAATGGAAAAATATAACTGATAAAGAAGAAATAAAGAAGATATTAAATACTTATATGAATAAATATTTTGATTTATCAAGTCAAGAAGAGTGGTTTAATAAAGTAAAACTTATGTGTGATGAACTTGGTTATGCATCTAATATGAAAGATTATAAAAAGAACCCAGATAATTTTAAAGGTAATGTTATAGATATTTCTACTGTACTTAGAGTTGCTTTAACTAGTAAATGTATGACACCAGATTTATATTCAATTATGAAATTATTTGGTAGAGATAGAATATTAAATAGATATAATAAAATAAGTTAACATATCGCAAGATATGTTTTTCTAAACGAAAATTTATTTTAAATTTTAAAAATAATAGTTGAAAAACAAAAAAATTTAGAGTATTATATATGTAATTTAAAGGTGATTTTATGGATGTAAAAGGTGAAGAGGTTTTATCTTCAAATGATTGGTTTATAAAAGGTAAGAAATTATTTTTAGATAAAAAATTTGATGAGGCAGAAATTTGTTTTAATAAAAGTTATGAAATAGATCCAAATAACTATGAAGTATGTTTTGAACTTTTCTTAAATAGTATAAGAAAAGATGATTATAATGAAGTATTAAAATATTTTATATGTTTAGAAAATATTGAAAATGATAAAAATAATATATATAAAAACGATAGGAACTTTTATTTATACTTGCTTAGTATGATAATAAAACTTAAAGAAGAGTATAGGATACGTGCAAAAAAAATAACTTTTAAAGATATTAAAATAAATTCTAAGGGTGATAATAAAGTTTACTTAGTTCAAAATGAAATAAGAGCTTTAGCTCTCAATCAAAATTTTAAAGAGGCTTATATAAAACTTTATATTAATCGTACTAAAATTGGTAGATCTGATGTAGCAAACTTTGTTGTAAGAAATTTATTAAAAAAAGCTATTGAAAGTCAAAATATTCATAGAGAAAAATTATCAAAATTAATAGAAACGAAATCTTATAGAACTATTATTGATTATTTGAGGGATGTTGAACATGAGCACAGTTTATGTGTTTCAGATATGTTAGTTTTACGTTTAGCAAGTGATGCTTTAAATATTATAAGCTATGGTACACCTCCATTTGTAGAAATATCTAAAACAGATAATTACTATGAAGCAATAAAAAGAAAAAATTATAAATTAGCTCTTAAAATATTAAATACAAGTGAAACTGATATAAGTGATGATTTAGAAGGACTTACACTTGTTAAACAAATTTTAAGAGATATAATTAATATAATAGATAATTTTGAAAAAGAAAAAAATCAACCATCTAGAGATTATATAATAAATAATTTAGATAGTATTGTAAAACTTATTTCTGAAGGAAAAAGTATTAGCGAGGCATGTCAAGAATTTAATATAGATAAAGAAGGTATAGATTTTATAAATTTAATATTTGCTAAAGAGTGTTATTATAATGGTGATTATAGTCTTGGAGATATGTTCTTAAAAAATGTTGAAAAATCTAAAGATAAATCTAAATTCATTGCAGATTATTTAGATGAGATAAGAAAAAAAAGAAAATTTTATAAAAATAGAGTAGAGGGTCATAAACCACTAGTTTTAGTTCCCAGAATTAAAAAATGATATTGTAAAAAAATAATCTATGTGTTATAATTTACTAGTAGTTGATTGGCCCGTTGGTGAAGTGGCTTAACACATAGCCCTCTCAAGGCTACATTCAAGGGTCCGAATCCCTTACGGGTCACCACATGATTATTAGCCCTTATTTTAAAGGGCTTTTGTGTGTGCCAGGCATGGCATATAACTAG
>CANROP010000012.1 GCA_947632265.1 uncultured Bacilli bacterium | reverse complement strand
TATAGTTCTTCTTTCTATGTTTATATAAAGAAGAACTATATGGATACATAAATAAAGAAGGAATGGAAGTAATACCTTGTAAATATCCTTATGCAGGAAATTTTAATGATGGTTTAGCTAGAGTACAAAATGTAAAAGGACTTTCTGGATATGTAGATAAATATGGAAAAGAGGTAGTACCTTATAAATATACATATGCCACAGATTTTAATGAGAATTTAGCTGTAGTACGAAATGAAGAAGGATTATATGGATACATAAATAAAGAAGGGAAAGAGGTAGTACCTTGTAAATACAAATATGCAGGAGATTTTCATGATGGTTTAGCTTGTGTACAAAATGAATATGGACGTTATGGATATATAGATGAAAAGGGAATGGAAATAACTCCTTTTATATATTATTATGCAGAAGATTTTAGCGATGATTTAGCTAGAGTAAGAAATGAAGAAGGACTTTATGGATATATAAATAAAGAGGGAAAACAAATAATTCCTTGTATATATACTTATGCAGAAGATTTTCATGATGGTTTAGCTAGAGTAAGAAATGAAGAAGGGCTTTATGGATATATAAATAAAGAGGGAATGGAAGTAATACCTTGTAAATATCCTTATGCAGGAAAATTTAGTGATGGTTTAGTTATAGTAAGAAATGAATATGGACGTTATGGATATGTAGATAAAGAAGGTAGAGAAATAATTTCTTGTAATTATTTTGAAGCTACAGACTTTGCCTGTGGTTTAGCCTTGGTAAAAAATCAAAATTATATATATGAAATTATAGATAAAAAAGGTGTTAGAATTATTGATTTATCCATATATTGTTCAAAAACATTTATAGGTAATAAATCTATAGAAATAACATCAGATACAAAAGAATCCCTTATTAGAAAAAAATTAGAATTTATTAAAAATATTAAAAAAGAATTCTTAGAAAGTATAGAGACTTTAGAAATAAATGTATCTGAAGAATTAAATTCATATCAAAAAAGTATAAAATAAAAAATTATACTTTTTAAATTAATTATTTAATTTTTATTTATTTTTTATTAGAAATATGATAAAATCTATTTATAAATTATTAAAGCGATTATGAAAGAGCAGTAATAAGTCTAATTATTTTATAGAGAAAAAGTGGTTGGTGAAAACTTTAAATAAATTCTTATGAATTCGCTTTCTAGCATTATAAAAGAAAATTTATAACGTATTTGAGGCGTTATCTCAAAAAGTGCATAATACTATTATGAAATAGGGTGGTACCGTGGACATTTCACCCCTATATATAATAGTATTTTTTTTAGGAGGAAGATATAATGAAAGAAAAAGTAGAGGCACTATCAGAGGAATTGATAGAAAAAATAAGTAAAATATCAAATAAAAAAGAACTTAATGATTTAAAAGTAGAATATATGGGTAAAAAAGGTATTATTACTGAACTTCAAAGTGGTATTAAAGATGTGATAGATAAAAAAGAATATGGTATTGAAGTAAATAAAATTAGAACGTTATTTAACGATAATTATGATAAAAAATTAAATGAACTTGATACTATAGAACTTAATAAAAAGTTAGAAAGTGAAAATATAGATATATCACTTCCAGCAACCGAAATACCTATTGGTTCACCTAATATACTAGAAAGTATAATAGAAGAAGTAGAAGAAGTATTTATGTCTATGGGTTATGACGTAGTTGATGGTCCTGAAATAGAAGAGGATAAGTATAACTTTGAACTTTTAAATATACCAAAGGGTCATCCAGCACGCGATGCACAAGATACATTTTATATAGAAGATGAAAGTATATTACTTAGAAGTCAAACATCTCCTGTACAAGCAAGAACAATGCTTGCTGCTGGAGGAAATAAGCCAGTAAGAATGATATGTCCAGGTAAAACTTATAGAAGAGATGCAGATGATGCAACTCATTCACATCAATTTATGCAAATAGAGGGACTATTAGTTGATAAAAATATTAGTTTATCTGATTTAAAAGGTACTTTTGATGTGATTGCTAAAAAATTATTTGGAGAAAATTGTGAAACTAGATTTAGACCAAGTTATTATCAATTTACAGAACCTTCAGTAGAAACTGATATAAGTTGTTTTGCTTGTAAAGGGAGTGGATGTTCATTATGTAAAAATACTGGTTGGATAACAGTTAGTGGGGCAGGTATGGTACATCCTAATGTACTTAGAAATTGTGGTTATGATCCTAAAGTATGGAGTGGATTTGCATTTGGATTTGGTGCTGAAAGACTTGCCATGTTAAAATACGGAATTAACGATATTAGAACATTTTATCAAACTGACTTAAGAGAATCAAAACCTTTTGATAGAAGGGAAGTGTAATAATGATAAGTTTAGAATGGTTAAAAGATTATATAGATATAGAAGATGAAGATTTAAAAGAATTAGCCGTTAAGATAACTAAAGCTGGTATAAACGTAGAACAAGTAATAACTAAACACATAGATAATCTTGTAATAGGTAAAGTTATAGAATGTACACCTCATCCTGATAGTGATCACTTAAATATATGTAAAGTAGATGTTGGATCAAGTATAATTCAAATAGTTTGTGGAGCACATAATGTTAGAGAGAATATAAAAGTTATAGTTGCTCTACCTGGATGTATACTTCCTGGTAACTTTGAAATAAAAGCTGGTAAAATTAGAGGAGTAGAATCTAATGGTATGATATGTGCTTTATTCGAATTAGGAGTTGAAGAGAAAACAGATGAAAATTATGCTAAAGGTATTGAAGAAGTTAACAGCGATTTAAATCCTGGAGATGATGCTAATATATACCTTAAAACAGATGATACTTTATACGAATTAGATGTACATAAACATCGTAATAACGATTGTTACTATCACATAGGTTTTGCTTATGAAATAGCTTCTATTTTAAATAAAAAAGTTAAATTACCTGATATTAGTTATAATACAATAGATGAAAATGTTAAAGATTATATGTCTTTAAAAGTAGATACACCTAAATGTCCATTTTATACAGCTAAAATGGTTAAAGATGTAGTTATTAAAGAATCACCTGAATTCATAAAGAAAAGATTAATATCAGCAGGTATGAGACCAATTAATAACGTAGTAGATATATCTAATTATGTTATGCTTGAATATGGACAGCCTCTACATTTCTTTGATAAAGATAAATTAGGAGATAAAATTTTAGTTAGAGATGCTAAAGAAAATGAAGAAATAATTACACTAGATGGAAATAAAAGAATACTTAAATCATCTGATATAGTAATTACTGATTCAGTTAAACCTGTTTGTATTGCTGGTGTTATGGGTGGAGAAAATACAGATGTAGATGATAATACCAAAAACATACTTATTGAAAGTGCTATATTTGATGCAGTAAGTATTAGATATACATCTTCTAACTTAAATTTAAAAAGTGAAGCATCAATACGTTATGGTAAAGGATTAAATTTCGAATATACATTAAATGCTATAGATCGTGCTTGCCATTTACTTCAAAAATATGCTTCTGCTAAAGTATTAGATGGAATTTTAATACACGATAAAATAGATAAAACTGAAAAAGTAGTTAATTTTAAAACAGAGGAAATTAATTCACTATTAGGTATAACATTAAAAAAAGAGGATGTTGAAACAGAATTAAATCGTTTAGGATTTCCTTATCAATTAAATAATGATATATTTACTGTAACAATACCTAGACGTCGTCTAGATATAGATCCTAATATAAATGATATTGCAGAAGAAATAGGTAGACTTTATGGATATCATAATTTAGTTTCTACACTTCCAAAAGTTGAAACTAGAAGAGGAGTTTATGTAGGAGATGTATATATACGTAAATTAATATCTAAACGTCTTAGAAATTTAGGATTAAATGAAACAAAAACTTATACTTTAATAAGTAGTGATATGGCTTCTAAATTTAAGTATGATAAAAAAGATGAAATAATACTTCCAAATCCTATGAGTATGGATAAGTCAGTTATAAGAACTAGTATATTACCATCTTTAATAAATGTTTATGAATATAATAAAGCTCGTAACGTAGAAGATATTTTGCTATATGAAATAGCTAAAACTTATGATAAAAATTATAAAGAAGATACTAAAGTTGCAATACTTATGAAAGGTAATTATATTATAAATAATTGGATGGGTACAAAAATAAAATGTGATTTCTATACTATTAAAGGAATAGTTGAAAATTTACTTAAATATTTAGGTTTCCAAAATCGTTATACATTTGAAAGAGCAAATATTCCTGATATGCATCCTGGAGTTAGTGCACTAATAAAACTAGATAGAGAAGAAATAGGAATTATTGGTAGAGTACATCCAAGTTATAAAAAAGAGGAAATATACGTAGCTGAACTTTCAGTATCAAAATTATATGAAAAACAAATTAAACCACTTAAATTTAAAGAGGCTTCTAAGTATCCTGACATAAAGAAAGATGTTGCATTCTTAGTTAATAAAAATATAGATGCAGAAGTTATAATTAATCAAATTAAAAAATCAGGAGGTAGACTTCTTACTGATGTAGATGTATTTGATGTATATGTAGGAGATAAAATTAATGATGATGAAAAATCTATCGCATTCTCTTTAACATTTGCTGACACTACAAAAACTCTAAATGATGAAGAAGTAACTAAAGTATTTGAAAAAATTATAAGTGATGTTGAAAATAATTTAAGTGCTAAAGTAAGAAATGGGGAATAAAATTCTTCATTTTTTTCATATTATGTATTTTAAAATATAAATGGTGAGTATTATGTATTATCTATTTATTATAAAAGATAACTTTTTTAAAAATCATGATGAATTTTTATACGATATATTATCAAAATTAAAAAATATGAAAAAAGAAAATTATAACTATGGTATTAGTCTATATTATAATGTATGTAATCTATTTAATACGGAATCTTTAAAACATTATATAAAAAATAAGACTAATTTAAAATTAATTAATAATAAATTTTATTTAGATAAATATAATTATTTAGAGATACGAAAAAGTTGTTGTATAGTAAACAGTAATAAGTATTTAAAAGAAATATTATGTATTTTTTATATATATAACAAAAATATATTTATATGCAATTTTGAACGAGGAGAATATTTTTGGTTAAAAGATAAGTTTAAATAGTTGAAAAACAATTAATTATATAGTAAAATATATGTATTGAAAGGAAGATAATATGGATATAGTATATATATTAATAGGTATGGTAGTAGGAATTGTAATTGGATTTTTCTTAGCTAGATTTTTTATGAAGAAATATTTAAAACAAAATCCACCAATAAATGAACAAATGATTAAAGCTATGATGATGCAAATGGGAAGAACTCCTAGTCAAAAGCAAATTAATCAAATGATGAAAGCCATGAGTAAATATATGTAAAAATATCGATAAAGATATTTTTTGTTTTTGATAATATGATAATATTTATACATATTTAAAATATAATTAATATTGAAATTTGACAAATCTCGTTAATTGTGTTAATATATACGCCATACATTTGAAAAGCGAATATTTTTCAAAGAAGAAAGAGGGTTTTTATATGGAAATAGAATTTAGAAGAAAATACAAAAAAGCTCATAACAAAAATAACAAATATAGTAAAGGAATAAGTGAAATTAAAAAGAATCACAGAAATACTGTATCAAATAAAGAAGAACGTAACTATGATGATAATACTAAGTCAACTGAAACAATCACTAATTCTGAATTAAATCAACCAATTAGTACATTCACTAATAACTATGAAGTAGATGATTTAGGTAATGATAATATTGAACTTCCAGTAGTAGCTCCAACTGAAATTACCAATAATGAAAATACTGATGAACCAACTGAGATTATTAATAACAAGGTAACTGATGAACCAGCTGAATTAGGTAATGAGAATACTGTAACTCCAGTAGTAGTTCCAACTGAAATTGATAATGAATTAAATCAATTAATTGATTCATACCTTAATAACTATGAAGTAGATGATTTAGATAATGATAATATTGAACCTCCAGTAATAGCTCCAACTGAGATTACTAATAATGAAAATACTGAAGAGTCAGATGAATTAGGTGATGAAAACACTATGACTCCAGTAGTAGTTTTACCTGATGTTACTGATAATGAAAATACTGATGAACCAACTGAATTAGGTAATGATGATAATGAACCTCCAGTTATAGTTCCAGAAAATAATAATGATAGCGAAAATGATGATGAAGATTTAAGTTATCAACAACAAGTTCAAAGATCAAGAAAAAAAATTGCTATATTATCTTTACTTTTTGCAGGTCTAATTGTCGTATTTGCCGCTTGTGGTAATTTAGTTTCAAAAATTTCTAAAAAGAATCAAAATTCTGATACTAAAGATTCTGATAAAGAAGAAACTACTTATGATACATTAGATAATATAATTGATGAAACAGATTATGTTACTGATAGTTTAACTGAAGAAACAAATATAGTTGAAGATACAACTATAATGGAAGAAACAACATTAGTTGCTGATTCAGTTAATTTAAATGACTTAGGTGTTGAATTAGAATTTCCAAAAGTTGAAGATAATAAAGTTGAAAACGACAAAAATTATGGCGAAGTAAGTGGTAGAGTAGACAAAAATGAAATAGTTGAAGATAATAAAGGAACTATTTGGAAAAATGAAGAGGCAAAAGATAAATCTAAAGATATAGGTAAAGAAGTTATCGATGATCAAAATGGTACCTTAACAACTGATGCTGAAGAAAAAGTTGTAGAAAAAGAACCTGGAAATGAAGTTATACATGAAGATGGTACTATTACAACTGGTGAAGGTAGTGTTCCTGCTGGTTATACATGGGATAATGCACGTGGAGAATATGTTAAAGATGAAGATGTTGGAAAATATATTTATTCAGATAAAGATTTCTATACATCTGATGGAGAACTTATGATAATGGTAGGCGACTTAGTAACTAGAGAAACATATGATAGAGCTTGTAGAGAGTTACTTACTACAAAACCAGTTTCACCTGAAACTACAGTAGATAATTCAAATAATCAAGAAGAAACTACTCCAAATATAACATATACAGATTCACATGGAAATGCATGGTTAAGTTATGAAGATTATTTAAAATGTATAGAAAATATAGCAGGTATTGCTCAAAATCCAGATGGATTATTATACTTTAATGAAGAACTAGCTAGAAAGGCAGCGAGTGCAAATATTACTCAAGAAACAACTGCTATAGAAACAGAAGCTCCAAAAGCTCCAGAAACAACTGCTCCAACTCCAGAAACAGAAGCACCAATAATACCTGAAACTGAGGCTCCTGCTCCAGAAACTGAAGCACCAATAACTTCAAATCCAGACGGTACATATACAGATGAATTTGGAAATGTATGGGAAAGCTATGATGTTTATCTACAAGGTATGGAAAACTTCGATGAAGTATATGATGTAGGTGGAGTATGGCATTATGGGAAAAGCTTTATATTAGGAAGATAATGTAAATTAAAAAAGTGTACTTTAATAAGTATGCTTTTTTTCTTTACAAATGTTAGTTTATATTATCGTTTTATTATTGCTAAATAAAATTATAAGTGATATCATAAATATAGATTAGGTGATTAAATGAAAGATATGATTAAAAAAAATTATAAGTTTTTCTTAGTATTGATTTTAATTGTAGTTTTATTTTCTATAAAATTTCCATATTATATAGATACTCCTGGAGGTATAGATGATGTATCAAAAAAAATTGATATAGATGGATATAAAAGTATAGGTAGTTTCAATTTAACATATGTAAGAGAATATCGTGCCACTATACCAACTCTTTTAATATCATTATTTAATAAAGATTGGGATGTCTTTAAAGAAGATGAAGTATTATTAAATACTGAAGATTATGAAACATATTCAATGAGAGATAAAATACTTATGTATGAATCTATTAGTAATGCCATATATGTTGCTTATAAAAAGGCAAATAAACCTATTGAAATAACAAATTCTAACCTTTATGTTACATATATAACAAATGAATCTGATACTAATTTAAAAGTAGGGGATATAGTTAAATCTATTAATGGTATAGAAATATCAAATTTAGATGATGTTTTAAATATCATAAATAATTATAATATAGGTAGTAAATTAAATATAAAAGTGTTAAATAAAAATAATACTTACGATAGATATGCATATATAGTAAATATAGATAACAGTAAAAAAATTGGAATATTATTTAGTACTGTAAATGAATATGAAACAGATCCTGATATAAATATAAAAATAGATAAAAATGAATCTGGTTCAAGTGCTGGTTTAGTTACAGCTCTATCAATATATAACTCTTTAGTTTCTAATGATATAACTAATGGACTTAAAATAGTTGTAACAGGCACTATAGATTTAGATGGTAACGTTGGAAGTATTGGTGGAGTTGAATATAAATTAAAAAGTGCGGTTAAAAATAAAGCAGATTTATTTATAGTTCCAAATGACAACAATTACAAAGAAGCAATTAAATATAAAAATGAAAATAAATATGATATAAATATTATTGGAGTTAATACATTTGATGAAGTGTTAGATTATTTAAAAAACGTTTAATATTATACCTTAAACGTTTTTTTATGGTATAATTATATAGGTGGTAAATATGAAACTACAAGATGTTGACTTAAATAGGGTAACTCCTATGATGAGGCATTATATTGATTTAAAAAAAGATTATCCTGATGTAATAATATTTTATAGATTAGGAGATTTTTATGAGGTTTTCTTTGAAGATGCAGTTATAACTTCTAGAGAACTTGAATTAACTCTAACAGGTAGAAGTGCAGGCCTAGATGAAAGAGTACCCATGTGTGGAGTACCATATCATGCTGTAGATATCTATATATCTAAAATGGTTGAAAAAGGATATAAAGTAGGTATTTGTGAACAATTAGAAGATCCTAAAGAAGCCAAAGGAATGGTTGAAAGAGGTTTAACTCAAATAATTAGTAAAGGTACTATTATGAATTCTGAATCAATTAAAGAAAACGAATTTAATTATATTGGAAATATAATAGACTTTACACATTCCTATGCATTTTCTTATACTGATATAACTACTGGAGTTATAAACGTAAGTTTAATTGAACATAATAAATCTAATCTAATAAGTGAAATTGTAAGTACAGGTCTTAGTGAGATAATAGTAAAATCTGATTTCGATATAGAAATTACTAGTTTATTAAAAGAACAATATAATATTTCTATTTCAATATCAGATGATATTAAAGATCTCGATGAATATAAATATGTATATAACGACATAGATGATGAAAGACTAACGAGTGCGATAAAACATTTAATAACTTATGTAAGTGAAATGAAAATGACTTCACTTTCACATTTACAAAAAGCTAATGTTAAAGTTAGAACTAACTATTTAAAGATGGATATACATACTAAAAGAAATTTGGAATTAACTGAAACATTAAGACTTAAACAAAGACAATACTCACTATTATGGCTACTTGATAAAACTAAAACTGCTATGGGTTCTAGATTACTTCGAACTTATATTGAAAATCCATTAATAGATAAAGACGAAATAAATAAAAGATATGATATTGTTGAAACATTACTTGAAGAATTTATTTTAAAAGAAGATTTAAAAAATTTATTATACGAAGTATACGATTTAGAAAGACTAAGTGGAAGAATTGCATTTGGAAATGCAAATGCTAGAGATTTATTACAATTAAAATCTTCATTAAAAGTATTACCAGATATAAAAAACATACTTAATGCGATTAAATATAAAGATATAGATACACTTAGTGATTTATATGAATTAATAGATAAATCTATATATGAAAATCCTCCTGTTGGAATTAAAGAAGGTTATTTAATTAAAGAAGGATATAATAGTGAGTTAGATGAATTAAAAAGCATAAGAACTAATGGTAAAGATTTTATAGCTAAGTTTGAAACAGAAGAGAAAAATCGTACTGGTATAAAGACTTTAAAAGTAGGATACAATAAAGTATTTGGTTATTATATCGAGGTTTCAAAAGGACTTACTAATATGGTAAAAGATGAATACGGATATGAAAGAAAACAAACTTTAAGTAACTGTGAAAGATATATTAGTCCTATATTGAAAGAAAAAGAATCTATGATACTAAATGCTGAAGAAAAAATTATTAATTTAGAATATGATTTATTTGTAGAAATAAGAAATAAAATACGTGAATATATACCAAAATTACAAGAGGTAGCTAAAGTAATTAGTGAAATAGATGTTTTACAATCTTTTTCAACTGTTACAGAAGAAAATAATTATATTAGACCTACACTTACTGATAAAAATATAGTAGATTTAAAAGATAATAGACATGCTGTAGTTGAAAAAGTTTTGAATCGTGAGTACGTTGCTAACGACATTCTTATGAATGAAGATAAAAATATATTACTTATAACAGGCCCTAATATGGCTGGTAAAAGTACTTATATGAGACAGCTTGCCATAACTGTTATAATGGCTCAAATAGGTTGTTTTGTACCAGCTAGTAGTGCGACATTAAAAGTATTTGATGCAATATATACTAGAATAGGTGCAAGTGATGATTTAGTTAGTGGTGAATCTACTTTCATGGTAGAGATGAATGAAGCAAATAATGCTATTCAAAATGCGACAAATAACTCATTAGTTTTATTTGATGAACTTGGAAGAGGTACTGCTACATTTGATGGTATGGCTCTTGCACAAGCAATAATAGAATATATACATGACAACATAAAATGTAAAATGTTATTTTCTACCCATTACCATGAATTAACAGACTTAGAAAACAACTTAAAATATTTAAAAAATGTACATGTAAGTGCACATGAAGAAAATGGTAATGTTACATTTTTGCACAAAATAAAAGATGGTAGTGTAGATAAAAGTTATGGTATACATGTTGCAAAACTAGCAAACCTACCAGATAATTTAATTAAAAGAGCTAGTGATATATTAAGTGTTTATGAATCAAAAGAGAAAAAAAGAGATATAAAAATACAAGAATCATTACCACTTGATTTAGTTATGCCTAAAGAAGAAACTTATGTAGAAAATAAATTAAAAGAAATTGACCCATTAAATATTACACCTATGGATGCTATGAACATATTATATGATTTAAAGAAAAATTTAAAGTAATTATTATTTAGAATTATTGAAAAACAAATATATATTTGATAAAATATATTATATAGAATAAGGAGGACATATGAAATTTGATAGAGTTTTTTTGATAGTATTAGATTCACTTGGAGTAGGGGAAGCAGAGGATGCTTCAAATTTTAACGATGTTGGTGCTAGTACCCTTGGACATATTTTAAAGTATAATCCTATTGATTATCCTAATTTAGAGAAAATGGGATTTTTGAATTTAGTAAATTATAAAAATGTAGAAATAACTAATGCATACTATACTAAAGCACACCCTAAAGCTAATGGTAAAGATACATTAACAGGTCATTTAGAAATGATGGGAATACGTACATTAAAGCCATTTAAAACATTTACTGAAACTGGATTTCCAAAAGAATTAATAGATGAATTAGAAAAAAGAACTGGTAGAAAAGTAATTGGAAATTGCAATGCTAGTGGAACAGAAATAATAGAAAGATTAGGTAATGAACAAATAAATACAGGTGCACTTATTGTATATACTTCTGCAGATTCAGTTTTGCAAATAGCAGCTCATGAAGATGTAATACCACTTGAGGAATTATATAAAGATTGTGAAATCGCACGTGAATTAACACTAAAAGATGAATGGAAAGTTGGTAGAATTATCGCAAGACCTTATGTTGGAGTTAAAGGTAATTTTACTAGAACTGCAAATAGACATGACTATGCATTAGATCCTGTTAGTGATACAGTTTTAGACAACTTAAAAAATAGTGGATATTCAGTTATAGCTATTGGTAAAATAAGTGATATATTCAATAATTGTGGAATTACAAAAAGTACTAAAACTCATGACAACTTAGATGGTATAACACAAATTATTAATACTGAAAGATCAGATTTTAAAGGATTATGTTTTGCTAATCTAAATGATTTCGATTCTAAATATGGACATAGAAGAGATATAAAAGGATATGCAGAAGCTATAAAAGAATTTGATAATTATCTACCTATGATAATGGAAAACTTAAGAGATAATGATTTACTTATGATTACTGCAGATCACGGTAATGATCCATCATATAAAGGTACTGATCATACAAGAGAAAACACACCTGTACTTATTTATTCAAGAAAATTTATGGCACCCCAAAAACTAGATGAATTAGAATGCTTTAGTGATATAGGTGCAACTATAGCAGATAATTTTAAAGTAAAAATGCCTGAAGTAGGAAAAAGTTTTTTAAGTAAATTAATATGATTTATACGTATGATGATTTTATAAAATATTTATATACTTTAGAGGATATAAAATATAGAGATTTTAATAAAAAAATAATATTGAAAGATAATATTATAGGTATTAGAACAGATAAATTAAAGTATATAGCTAGGCTAATATCAAAAAATGATTATAATAAATTTATTGCTTTAAATAAACATAAATTATATGAAGAAAATTTATTACACGGATTATTATTAGGATATATAAAACTCGATTTTAATGAATTAATACCTTTAATAGATAAATTTTTACCTTTTATAGATAATTGGGCTATTTGTGATTTAACTGTATCTAACTTAAAAATATTTAAAAATAATAAAGAGTTAGGATTAAAAGAAATTAAAAAATATTTAAAAAATTCTAATACTTGGATAAATAGATTTGGATATGTATTACTTTTAAACTACTATGTAGAAGATAAATATATAGATTTTATATTTAAATCTATTAATAATTATAAAGATGAGTATTATGTTAAAATGGCTATATCATGGCTTATATCTATCTGTTATATAAAATATAAAGATAAAACTCTAGAATTTTTAAAAAATAATAAATTAGATAAATTTACTTATAATAAATCTATACAAAAAATTATAGAGTCGAGTAGGGTAAGTATAGATGAAAAAAACATGTTAAGAACTATGAAAAAATAAAAAAGGTGATACAATGTTAATGCTTTTTGTTATAGTTTTAGCAATTTGGTGTGGACTATGTGAATTTGTTAATAAAAGAAAATAAATTATTATTATAAGCATACAATTTACTGGTGATATTATGTCAGGTACTATGTATGCTTTTTTACTTTCTTCTATAGCTGGTTTATCTACTTTAATAGGATTTTTATTTATATATATTAAAAAAGATAGAGATAATATTATAAGTAAAGCACTTGGATTTGCTAGTGGAGTAATGCTTACTATATCAATAATAGATTTAATTCCAAGTTCATTAAATTTAATAATTAAAGATTATACTTTTATACATGCTTTATTTTTAATTTTAACAGGCTTTTTAGGAGGAGTTATCATTTCTAGTATAATTGACAGAAAAGTAGATAAAACTTCTAAAAATGGTCAAAAATTGTATAAATTAGGCTTAATAACAATGTTAGTAATAATGATGCATAATATACCTGAAGGAATAGCAACCTTTATAACAACTAATGCTAATACTAAATTAGGTTTAATACTTACTATCGCAATAGCTCTTCACAATATACCTGAAGGAATTTCTATAAGTATTCCTATATATTATTCTACAAATAGTAAATTAAAATCATTTTTATATACCTTAATATCAGGATTATCTGAACCATTAGGTGCTTTTATATCTTATTTATTTTTAGCTAAATATATAAATAATATATATTTAGGTATTATATATTCAGTAATTGCTGGTATGATGATTAACATATCTATAAACCAATTATATAAAGAAGCTAATATTTATAGTAAAAGAAATACTTTAATTTACTTTATTATAGGTTCATTTATAATGATTTTAAATCATTTACTATTCGGATAAAATATGATAAGATAATGGAGTAGGTGAGTAGTACGGAAACTTTTGAATATATTCCTAATGGAGTATGTTCATCAAAAATGATTTTTAAAATTGATGGAGATACTGTATTAGATGTAAAAGTAATAGGTGGATGTCCTGGAAATAGTTTAGGAGTATCATCTTTATGTAAAAATCAAAAAATTGATTATATAATTGATAAATTAGAAGGAATAAGATGTGGCTATAAAACTACATCTTGCCCAGATCAATTAGCTAAAGCACTAAAGAGTTTTAAACAAAAAAGAGATATAAGTTAATCTCTTTTTTTGTGGGCTTATTTACAATCTGATTCTGTCTTTGAGTTAGAAGATTGTGAACTAGATGAATTATTAGTAATATTATTATTCATACTATTACTATTTTTATTCATATTTTTGTTCATTTTATTAGATTGTTTATCATTCTTTTTCATTTTCATCACCCAATAATATTATTTACAATAGAGTGAAATATATACAATGTTTTTAAACTTTTAAAAATATAGGCATATGAATTTTATTGTAGTATATCTTTATCTTATGATATATTAATTCATCAAATTGCATTCTATTAGTTCTGATTTTTCTTTTAAAAATTTTATTCTTTTTTATTTTTGATTATTTCTTCTAAATCACCTAAAATTTTTCTATTTAATTTTTCAATATTTTTAATTTTTTCATATAAATTTAAAAAGCATATTATTAATATTATTATTAGTATTATTTTTCCTACATATGCACACATTATATATAATATAATTTCTTTCATTTTTTACCTCATCTTTCTTTTATGATTATATCAAATTATATATTATAATTCAATTTATTAAATTAAAAATAGAGTACTCTTTTTAACTCCACTAGGAAGTTAACATAATATATATTGTCGGAAAATATTTTAAATTAAAATTAGTCATTACTTAATCACTAGATTATCTATAGTTTTACTACTTATAAGTTACAGGATACATTCATTTATATAAAAAGTTATAAGTTTATACATATAAATTATTAATCATAAATATTTTATTTAATTTATTCTAAGTCATGTATATATTATTATAACTATTATATTATCGTTCATTTTAAGCAATCGATAAATATTTTTATGATTAATTATTCATCTAAATTTAAAAATTTTATATGTTATTACAAAGATAAGTCCCCTACTTCGAATATATCAAAGTAGGGGAAGTGTTGTGAAAAATGAACAATAGTTTAATTACTACCAACTTCAATTTTTTTAAATGCTGATTTTCTTGCTTGAATTTCAGCAATCTTCTCAAAAACTTCAGTAGCATTTTGTTCGTTAATTTCAGTAAATCCAAGTTCTTTTAAAGCTTGAACTTTTATATTATTAAGTTCCATAGTTCTACTTAGTTTATCTTCCATTTTTTGTTCGATTTGATTTACAAATCTTCTATGAGATTCAGCCAATTTACTTTTTGAAGCTTTTCCACTTCTATATAACACCATTGCAGAGAACATAACGCTTTCAAAAATGAATTGTTCATCTTCTTCAAATACAAACTCCATTGGTTTTTCAAAACCTGTTTCTTTCGCAACGTAAGCAAGAATATATTTTAATTCTTTTGTGTTATTCATAGCTTGTAAATAGTGGTATAAATAATTAATTATATTTCTTCCATCTTTACCATAATCTTCTAGATATTCTTTAATTAAATCTACAATACCTATAAATAATTCTTGATTATTAGAACTAATACCAGATGTTAAATCACTACTAACTCCCCTACTACATTCTTCTTTTGTTTCACATAAACTATTTAATCTCATTTCAACTTCAGTAATATAATTTGTATCTACTTTAATATTATTTATTTCTTCAGTAGATTTTATACCTAAAAGATTTAATAATAATACTTTTTTATCTTTAGGCCACTTATTTATATCATCCATTTCAAGATAATTATAAATCATCTGTCTAGATACTCCTAAAAACTTTGCTAATTTTACTTTTGAGATTCCAAGTTCATGTAATAAATCGGCTAATTTTGTATTCATTTTATACCCTCCTATTACAATTTTATCACATTATTTACATTTGTCAAGTGTAAAGGAGAGGTAAATAGATTAATAGAGAAGCATAAAATGAAAAAGAAAAATTTGTTTATCTTTCTCTTATCATCATTACCAATAAACTTGGAAAACACTAAACCTAGAAATGTTAATGTGTTCCCTTTTTTTATGCAAGTATCATGCACATATTCATAATAACATTAAAAAGAAATTTTTACAAGTTCACTTTTTAAATTAAAACATAACTTTTGTTAACCCTTTAAATATAAGCGGTAAAACAAATGATTCATAAAGTGCAGTTAAAGTCATTAAAATTATTGTTATTAATGATATATATAAATTTTTATTAAAATATTGCCTCATATTTACTTCTTTCTTCTTTATAATACATTTTATCATAGTTATAGATAACTTTAATGTAAACGCTACTAAAAGAGAAATTAGTAATATATTTATAATCATATGAGGAAATATATATAAAACACTTAATAATAATCCTTTTAATTTATAAGTAAGTATAAAAGATGATAAACTAAATCCTATAATAAATGCCTTATAAAATAAAATAATTATTATTATAGGAAATAAGAAGTAAGTAAAACCTATTATAGTTATTATTAATACAAATATAATATTTGTTATTTCAGAATTTTTAAAAGTATCTAAATAATTAAAACTTCCATTTTTAAATGATTCTACAAACGATTCTATATACTCTATAACAATATTTTTATCTGTTGAATTTAGTATTACCACAAATATAGATCCTGTAACAATTCCAAGTATAACTAATATTAAAGAGAAAAGTACATATTTTTTATCAAATTTTATATTGTCTAATAGTTTGTCCAATGCTTTCTTCATATCATCACCTAATTAAATATATTTTTAATTTATATTTTTATTCCAATTTTATTAAAAATATATTATAATATTATTTGCGAGGTGTAATATGAGTACTAAAGTACAAAAAATAGTAATATTAATATTAATAATAGCAATGCTTGCATCTGGAATTTTAGCAGTATTTGCTTAAGACAGTTAGAAACTGTTTTTTATTTATATTTATAATTATCTAATTTATATATTAAAACATATACTAAATTAGTTGAAAATTATTTTATTATCAATTATAATGATTAAGTTTATATAAATGGAGGATTTTATGACTAATGAAAAAATAGGATATAGAGTTTCAGTAACTACTATTGTTTGGAATATTATTTTATCTATAATTAAATTTATAGCAGGCGTATTTGGTAGGTCACAAGCTATGATTAGTGACTCAATACATTCTTTAAGTGATGTTTTAAGTACTTTTGTTGTAATAATAGGTATTAAGATATCTAATAAAGCAGATGATAAAAATCATCCATATGGACATGAGAGATTTGAATGTGTGGCTTCTATAGTGCTTGCTAGTATGCTTGTTATGACTGGTGTTTTAATAGGATATAAAGGTATAGAATCGCTTATTCACTCATCAGGAATAGCTACTCCTACCCTATTCGCTTTAATAATTGCGATTATATCTATAATTGTTAAAGAATGCATGTATTGGTACACAAGAAAGTATGCTAAAATTACTAATTCTAATGCATTAATGGCAGATGCATGGCATCATAGAAGCGATGCATTATCCAGTATTGGTAGTTTAATTGGTATTGCAGGTTCTATGATGGGAATAACTATACTAGATGCACTTGCAAGTGTTATTATATGTTTATTTATTTTAAAGGTTGCAGTAGATATATTTAGAGATTCTATAAATAAAATGGTTGATGTTGCATGTAGTGATGAACTCATAAATAATTATAAAGAAATTATTAATAATGTTGATGGAGTTAAAAGAATTGATTTAATTAAATCTAGATTATTTGGTGCTAAAATATATTTAGATATTGAAATTAGTGTTGATGGCAATTTAATTCTTAGAGATGCACATAAAATTGCAGAGGTTGTACATGATGAGTTAGAAAATAGTGATAAGAATATAAAGCACTGTATGATACACGTTAATCCATATGAAAAACAGGAGTAATTCCTGTTTTAATTTGCACTATCTACCTCTTTTATAGTTTCAAAAATTTCATTCACAAATGGGCTTCTTAGTTTTGGATTTTTATTTACAAGTAAGAATACATAATTTTTTGTTCTAGTTAAAGCTACATAAAATAGTCTTCTTTCTTCTGCAAAAGGTATAGATTCACTTTCCATGTGTTGTTTAAATATATATTCCATCCAAAACTTAATTTTTTCAGAATTTGGAAAACTTTGATTTAATCCTATTACAATTACCTCATCACTAGTAAGCCCTTTTGACTTATGTATTGTCATCGCATCTATTTCTATATCTTCATATCCAACAAACTCTAATTTGGTATCTATACTATCTATTAAATCTGGATCATCATAACATTTCTTTATTGTTTCGTTATATCTTCCTAATATTAATATTTTATGATTAGGATTTTTTTCATGTATATTTAATATAAGTGATTTTAATACTTGATATTCATCACCTTCATCAAACATAACAAATCTTATTGGATTATTTATGTTTTTTGAAGATATTAATTGTTTTTTTATTTGATCATCATTTTTCATAATAAAATTACCTGAATAATTTATAAGTTCTTGACTGTTTCTATAAGTTCTAGTTATATTTAGTAATTTAGAACCTTTAAAATATTTTTCAAAATTATAAATATATTTTATTTTAGAACCTGCAAATGCAAATATCGCTTGCCAATCATCTCCAACAGCTACAACCTTACTGTTATTTTTATTAACTACATTTTTAGCAAGTTCATATCTATCTTGTGATATATCTTGATATTCATCAATTATTAAATATTTAAATTGTAATCTATTACTTAAATTTATTTTATTGATATATAAATTTGCATAGTAAATCATATCACTAAAATCAAATCCATAATCAGTTTCACCAAATAATCTTTTTTGATAATATAAATAAAATTCATTTATATATTTAAATTGAATACTATATAATTCTTTTTTATCAGTATCTAATTTATCTAAATAATCATATATTACTTGTTTATATTGTTTTCTTTTAGGAGATGATTTTATCATCTCTATTAATTTATATAAAAATTCTTCATATCTAAATATAGGAGCAACTGGATTACTATCTAATATTGCATAATATATTTCTTCATTACTTTTTGGTTTTAATTTAAATCCAAATTCTTTTAACTTTATAGATAAAGTATCTATAATGTTTTCTCCTCTTTCATAATCTAATTTAATAAACTTAGTATGATGAATCTTATGATAATTCTCTTTTATTCTTCTTATGTTATTATATCTATTCATTTCAAATTTGTTATCTTCATAATTAGATAAACCAAAATATTCTATATATACTTCTTCACCCGCTAATTCTAAAGTAAAATCAGGTTTATATGTCCTATTTTCACTCATTAAGTCTTTGTAAACTTTTTCATAACTATAATCTATTCCATTACAAAATAAGAAATTAGCTATCATAGCCTCTCCTTTAGATTTTACTAATTCTCCTTTTATAGTAATTGGAATATCTGAATTTAATCGTTTATCTATCATATAACTAACTTCATCTTTTAAATCAGTTACTTCATTTAATTTATATTTTTTATAACATTCAAAATATTCTTCATAAGTATCAAATTTGTCATAGTTTTCTATAAAATGCTTACCTATAGTGAAATCAGAATATTTTTTATTTATTTCAAAGGCATCAAGAATTTCTTTTATTTTATCTTTATATGGAAATACTTTTTCTTTAATATAATCTAAAAATATCTTAACTTTTTCAGTATCATCTACTACATAGCATTTTCTATTTTTAAATATTTCTCTTATATACATCATTCCAAGTGAGTGAAAAGTGGTTACGAGTGCTGGTATACCAAAGTCAACAACTATTCTTTTTTCTAATTCTTCTGTTGCTTTTTTAGTATAACTCATAACTACTATTTTGGATGGATCTATTCCTTTTATATCTACTAAATATTTAACTTTAGCAGCCATAGTAGTAGTTTTACCAGTACCTGCACCCGCTATTATAAGTGAATAATCTTCATCTGCTAGAATAGCTTTTATTTGTTCTTTATCGAGATGAATATTATCATCAATTTCATCATACATAGAATTAAAATAGTCTTTATGTTTTATATATTCTTCTTCTAATATTTCATCATTATATTTATCAATATCAAAATTACTTGGTATTAAATCGTTAAAATTTTCTTTTATATACTTAAATAAATAATTAGATATATATTCATGATTATTTAATTTATAAGTAAACTTCTCTTTCACTACACTCACCTACATTACAAGTATAGCACATTCTTTGATTTTTAAAAAGTAATTATTTTATTTTTCTATAAAACTACAATGTTTACATAATTCTTCACATTTTTTATTATTTTTAAAATTACTAATCATGTTTTTAACTCTATCACTATTTAAAATTTCATCTAAAGAATCATGATATATATTACCTAAATTTATATTAGCTGCACTATCTAGACAGCAAGGAACTATAGTTCCATCTACTAATATACCTATATGACTAGTTAGTCCATAACAAGTTCCATTTGAATTATAATAATTATTATTTAAATCTGGCCATATAAACTCATGAAAATTATTTATAAATAAGTTATTATTTATCTTATAATTTTTAATATTATAATCTATATTTAAATTATATCTTTTATTTATATAATCAATCATTTCTTTATTATACTTATTTTTTACCCATAATCTTAAAGATATATATGTATTATTTTCTATTAATTTATCTATAGTATTAAATATATTATCTAAATAATTAATTAAATTTATTTTGTATTTATCACTAAATGAATGAAGTGAAATATTTATCTGTCTTATATTTTTATTATTCTTTATTCTATCAATTAAATATCCATTAGTAGTTATATTAATATTGAAATTATTACTAGCATAATCAATTAAATTATTTATATCTTTATGCATTAATGGTTCACCTAATATATGAAAATATAAATAATCAGTATAATTTTTTAATTTATCTAATAATATTTTAAATTCATCTTCACTAATATATTTAATTTTTCTTTTATTCTTAATACAAAAATCACATGATAAATTACATGCATTAGTTATTTCAATATATATTTTTTTAAATCTCATAAATATCACATAAAAATTATAACATTAAATAAAAAATAAAACTAGAAAAAATCTAGTTCTTTTTAATTTTAAGTTCTTTTACAAATTGATCATAAAATTCTGAATTAAAATCTTTTACTTCTGTATCTTCAAATCTATTTATTCCTGCTTTTAATTCATATTTAATTTTTTTTAATAAAGCTATTTCATCACCTTTACCGCTAGGAGAAGTAGACGTTATTTGATACATACCACAAATACCTCCAGCAATAGTAAATGGAACAGATGAAATTACACTACCACCATGACTTAAACTTAGTATATTATATACTAAAGGTATCGCATTAAAAGTTGCGACTGCAAATACTCCACCAGTAACCGCACCAAATTCTTGAAGTTTATATTTCGTCAATTTAGAATTTACTAATTTGTAAGCTTCTTTATTATTCATTAAAAATCCCCCCTTAATGCCCATTATGTTATCATAAAATCTTATTAAAGTCAAGGTATTGACAAATACAAATAAATTTTATACAATGTTAACGAAGTTCAGAACTGACAAGCACTACGGTGTGTCAGTCTTTTTTAATAGACTAAGTTCCTACCTTCATCAACTTTCTGATTACTTGGTTTACTTAGTCACTACTTATATATTTTAAATATTAAAATTTAATTAAATAAAAAACTAGGAATTTCCTAGTTTTCTGCTTCTTCTAACATATTAGTAATTAATATTCCATAACCTCTATGAGGATCATCAACTACTACATGTGTTACTGCACCTATAATATAATCATCTTGTATTATTGGGCTTCCACTCATTCCCTGAACTATACCATTAGTTTTTTCAAGTAATTTTTTATCAGTTATTTCAAATTCAATATTTTTTAACTTGTTACTAGTTTGGTTTACTGATAATATCTTGATAGAAAACTCTCCAACTTCTGTACCATCTAAAACAGTCAGGATTTTGGCATCTCCTAACTTAATATTATCGAGAGTACCTACTTTATATAATTTATTTGTACTTATATTACTTGTATAATTACCAAATATTCCTTTATTAGTATTTTCAAGTATATTTCCTTTTACTTTATCTGAATATAGTATAGCATTCTTTTCTCCAGGTTTTCCTCTATCACTTTTAGTTATTCCTGTTATACTAGAGGAAAATATTGTACCACTTTTTATGTCTATTATATCTCCAGTACTTGCATCAGCTATTTCATGTCCTAATATACCAAAAAGTTTTGTTTTAGGATCTATAAATGTTAAAGTACCAACACCAGATATAGTATCTTTTACATATAATCCTGTTTTTAAAGTACCATTTTCTTGATATAAATTTAATGTTGTATTTGCGCTTTTGTCATCTCTAATATAAGATATTTTTAAACTTTCGCAATTACAAGAATTAATTATATCTACCATATCTTCCACCGTATGAACATCCTTATTATTTATTTGGTTAATTATATCACCAGATTTTAATCCTGCTTCATTTGATGGGTTATGGCCGTTTATTGCATATGAACCTGCTATTAGTATACCATCAGTATTAAGTCTAATACCAACAGTTTCACCACCAGCAATTATATAATCTGAATAAGCAAAAATGGTTTGTGGAATAATAAATGTAGTTAAAAGAAGTAAATTTAGAGTATATGTCTTTAATTTTTTAAAAATCATAAAAACAACTCCTTTTATAGACTACCATTTATATTATGATTTTTTTTATATAAAATATAAAAAGAAAAAAATACCAAAAAGGTATTTAAATTTTTAAATCGAAAGCATAATCATAGCTTATTTTTTTATAAAAATCTGTATTTATAAAAGCTTTTTCACTATGAGAATATTTAACTATATCATTAGAATTATAATTTTCAAAAAAATGTTTAACCTTGCATATTGTATCGTATTCCTCTTTTGTAAATACATTAGTATCTATTTTTTCTTTCCTTTTTATATAATGACTTTCATATTCATTTTTAAATTCTATTTTATAATCTATTAATTTATTTTTTGAACACTCATTTATTATTTTTTCATAGTTTTCTGGTACAGGACCATAATTTATTTTTGCATATTCAAGACCTGTTATAGATGCACCTGTATTTTTATAATATAAGAAATCTGCATAAAACATTTCTTTTAATAACTTAGTTTTTAAAACTTTTGAATCTGCAAAGCAAAGAATCATATTATATACTTTTGACATATCTAATTTAGTATATCCGTTATATTTTGAAGGTATAAATTCATTAGCCTCAAAAGTTAATGCATTAAAATCTATTTTATTTTTAATCTTATCATACTCAGTTTTTGTAAACTTATCTTTATTTGATTCTATTAATGTTATCATTGTATCAGGTTTATTAATTAAACTTTTAATTATTATAAGATAATTATCATTTGGAATAGAATTACCATTTTCATATGAAACTAATGTTTTTTTCGCACATCCTATTATTTTAGAAAATAATTCTTGTGATAAGTTATATTTTTCTCTAAGTGAAACAATAGATTCTTTAGTTATTCCATATTCTTTATTGTACAAATCAATTGCTTTTTTAGATGCTTCATTATCTAATTTTGAATCATATACTAGATTATTACACTTTTTACAAAATCTTCTATCAGAAACAAATTCTATTTTTTTACCTTTAATAGTATAATCGTGCTTATATTCTTTAATATAAGTTTCATAAGAACCGCAAATATCACATCTCATAAAATCATCTCCATATCATTTATCATCCCTATGAAAGGACAAACAAACGACTTCATCATCATTATTATTTTTTTCAATTTTTAATTTAATATATGCAAGTACATCATTAATTTTTCTTTTAAAAATTAATGTATTTAAATTCTTATAATAATTTGGTTTAGGATCATAAAAGTAAAAATTTTTATTTAGTAATAAAATGTAGTTCCAAGCCTCTTCTTCACTAATTCCAAGTTCTACTAAATCTTTTAAATAATCTCTATCAGGTCTAACTTCAAATCTTCTTTTGCCAATAGTAATTAATTCTTTCATTTTTGAAAGTTCTTTTAGTTGTGCTCCGTCCATTTATACAACCTCCCTGATAAATTTTTATTTTTTACTACTCCCACCTCAATATAATGGTAACATAAGTTACCAAAAATGTCAATAAAAAATACCAAAAAGCAAAAATTTTCCTTAAAACCCTAAAATACGACTATTTTCAGTAGTTTTTGTATAAATTACATCAAAATCAGTTATTA
>CANROP010000011.1 GCA_947632265.1 uncultured Bacilli bacterium | reverse complement strand
TTTGCATTAACTCACTGAGTTCGGTTGTATTCATAATATCATCTTCCTTTCCTTTGAATACAGCCAATACTATAACTCATTTATTATGCAAAGTAAAAAAATAGATTTTCCTTAATATCTATACATTAAATCGTTACTTTACATAATAAATTACTTTGCATAACCAATTTTATGCAAAAATTTGCATAAAATAGGGAACTATACAAGTCAATTTTTTGCAAATATTTATTTAAATGAACTTGATAAATATATAAAAGAAGAATTAAAAGTAAAATACTATGTAAGATATATGGATGATTTTATTTGTTTATTAGAAAGTAAAGAAGAATGTAAAATAGTAAAAGAAAAAATAAGTATATATTTAAAAGAAAAATTACATTTAGAATTAAATTCAAAAAGTAGATATTATCCAAATAGAATGGGAATAAATTTTTGTGGATATAGAATATATAATAGTTATAGATTATTAAGAAATAGAAGTAAAAATAAAATAAAAAAGAATATTAAAATATGGAATAGATTATATAGATTAGATAAACTTGATATAAAGAAAGTAGAGTTAAGTTTTAATTCTTTTAAAGCACATCTTATTCATTCAAATTGTTATAGATTTATAAATAAAATGTATAATAGTATGGAATTTAAAGATAAATTAAGAGGAATGTAATTAAATTATTTTATTACATTCCTCTTAATTTTTTTAACTATTGGTTAGTATTTCACTTTAATTTATCATAAAATTATAGTATAATTTTGATAGGTGATGATATGAAGAAAAAGGTAGTTGTATTAGGTGGAGGTACAGGCATGTCTAACTTACTTAGTGGACTTAAACAATACCCAATAGATATAACTGCTATTGTTACTGTTTGTGATGATGGTAATAGTACTGGAGTACTTAGAGAAGAATTTAATATTCCTGCTGTTGGTGATATAAGAAGAGTTTTAGTTTCATTATCTGAAACAGAACCATTAGTTATGGATTTATTTAATTATAGATTTAAAACCACAAGTGATTTAGATGGGCATACTGTTGGCAATCTCTTGCTTACTGCATCTACAGAAATAACTGGTAATTTATCCGATGGAATTGAAGCCTTAAGTAAAGTTTTAAATTTAAAAGGTAAAGTAGTTCCATTAACAGAAGATAATGTAACTCTAATGGCTTTAATGGAAGATGGAACTATAGTAGAGGGAGAACACAATATTACTTTAAAAAAATCTAAAATAAAAAAAGTTTATTATAAAAATGAAGCTGTAGCTACTAAAGAAGCACTAAAAGCTATAGAAGATGCTGATTTAATAATACTTAGTATGGGTAGTTTATTTACAAGTATTATTCCTAATTTACTTATAGATGAAATAGTTGATACTATAGATAAAAGTAAAGCTAAAATTATGTATATTTGTAATATGATGACACAGCCAGGTGAAACAGATAAATTTACTGTAACAGATCATGTTAAAAAATTAAATGAATATTTAAAAAACAGAAAAATAGATGTTGTTATAGCTAATAACGGTATTATTGATGAGGAAATGGCTAGTTTTTATGAAACTAGAGAACAAAAAGATCCAGTTATATATGATTCTTCTAATTTTGATAAATATAATATTGAGGTAATAGGTGATGATTTAATATATATAACTGAAAATAATTTACTTAGACATGATAATATAAAAGTTGGATTTTATATATTTAATTATTTAATGAGGATTAGGTGATGATATGTCTTTTACTGGTATAGTAAAAAATGAATTAAGCAAACTAGAAATAGAAAAATTAGAGATGATTAGTGAATTATCTGCTATACTTAAGAACAATGCAGAAATAGATAAAAGTATAAAAATAACAATAGAAAATTCTAGTGTAGCTAGGCATATATTTAATGTGTTTAAAGAACTATATAATATAAGTCCTAAAATAACAGTAAGAAAAGGTTATAACTATAAAAAAGGATATATATATATACTTGAAATAACTAAAAAAGTAGATATTATTGTAAAAGATTTAAGCTTAGATAAAAATATTCCAGATGATTATATAATTGATGATGATGTTCTTACAAGAGTTTATTTAAGAGGTGTTTTTATAGCTAGCGGAAGTATTAATGATCCTAAAAAATCTAGATATCACTTAGAATTTTTAGTAGATAATTTAGAATATGCTAATTTTGTTAAAGATAAATTAAATCTTTATGATTTAAATAGTAAAGTTATTAAAAAAGATAGTAAATATATGATCTATGTAAAGGAAGCAGAAAAAATAGGAGATTTCTTAAGGATGATAAATGCGATAAGTGCTTTATTATATTTTGAAGATATAAGAATATATAGAGATCATAAAAATATGACTAATAGACTTAATAATTGTGAACAGGCTAATGTAGATAAGGTAATAGAGACAGCAACTAATCAAGTAAAAGATATAGAACTTATAGAAAAATACATTGGATTAGATGCCTTAGATGATAAAACACGTACAGTAGCGCTTTATAGAATGAAATATAATGATGCTTCCTTACTTGAACTTAGTAATATTATTTCTGTAGAAACAAATACTCCTATTACTAAATCAGGGATTCATCATAGATTTAATAAAATTAAAGTTATAGCAAGCAAAATTCGTAGTAAGGATATAAGGTGATATAATGGAAGATTTATATAAAAAAATGAATGAATTAATAAGTGAATATGATAGTTTTATAGTTATGGGGCATAAAAATCCAGATTTAGATTCTCTAGGTGCATGTTTAGGATTATGTGAAATTATAGAATCTTTTAATAAAAAAGCATATCTATTTTTAAATGATTCTAATTTAGAAAATTATAACTCTAATATTAATCAATCTTTTGAAAGAATGGAAAAGAATATTATATGTGTAAATGATAAAACATATAAAAAAATATCAGGAAATATTTTAAATATAGTTTTAGATACTCATATTGCTTTAAGACTTGAATATCCAGATATTATAAACAAATTTGATACAGTTGTTTTAGATCACCATATAAAAAATAAAGATTATATAAAGAATACTAGATTCTTTTATATAGATACAAATTTATCTAGTATGTCAGAATTAATTACTTATTATGCTAAATATTTAAATTTAGATTTAGATAATGTTATTGCGACTATTCTTCTTGCTGGTATAGAGATAGATACTAATGGATTTAATTTAAAAACTACAAGTAAGACATATAATGCAGCTGGAATTTTATTAGATATGGGTGCAGATTCTATAATTAAGCAAGAACTTTTAAAAGAAACTAAGGAAGAATATATAAAAAGAGCAACTTTTATAAGTAATAGTTTTATGATTAGTGAGAATATTGCTATGTGTATATTAAATGGGAAATGTACTTCTTTAGAACTTGCAGAAGTTGCAGAAGAATTGCTTACATTTGAAGATGTAGAAGCATCATTTTCTATAGGAAAAATAGATAATGATTTAATTGGAGTAAGTGCTCGTTCATTAGGTAAAATTGACGTAGAAGAGATTATGAAAAAAATGGGCGGTGGAGGACATAGTTCTAATGCTGCTACACAAATAAAAGGTAAAACATTAAAAGAAGTTAGACAAGAAATAATAGATAGTGTTAAGAATTTAGATAAATGATATATAAATTTCTAATATATTTATGAATGTTTTATTCTAGATATACTATTATTTCTTTATGTAAAAATTTGAAAATTAACAAATATAATAATAGATTAAGTAGAGAAATATAGATATAAATTAATAATAAAAATCTAAAGTAAAATGACTTGACTTTAGATTTTTATATTTCTTCTTTAAATTTAGATTCAAATATGTTTTTTTCTTCATCTTCTATATCTTCATTTTCAAATTTAGGAAGTTCATCTAATGATCCTAATCCAAAATAATCTAAGAATTTTGGTGTTACATTATATAGTTTAGGTCTGCCAGGTAAATCTGAATAACCAACATCTTCTATAAGTCCTTTAATAAGTAATTTTCTAACTATATAACTACTATTTACACCACGAATATTATCTATACCTATTCTAGTTATTGGATTATTATATGCGATGATTGCTAAAACTTCTAATGCAGATTGACTGAGTGGAGAATTTTCTTCATTTTTTATTAGTTTTTTATAGTAATCTTTGTGCTCAGATTTAGTAGTAAGTTTAAAATGATTACCAAGATATTCTATTTGTATACCTCTATCACTACTTTCGTAATCTTTATATAACTCTTTTATTAAATTTTTTATTTCATCTATACTTTTTTCAGTTATGTTTTTAAGTTCTTCTAAAGTTAATCCGTCTTCTCCACTAACAAATAGTAATCCTTCAATTATTGCTTTCATTAACATACACCTTTTTCCTTTATGATAATATCCTTAAAATTATTTTCTTGTTCTATTTCAATTTCTTGTTTTCTACTCATAGAAAGTATTGATAAGAATGTTACTACAACGTATTCTTTAGTAAAATAATCGAATAAATCAGTAAAATTTATTTTCTTTTTTTCTTTTAAAATTTTTTTTATTTCAAAACATCTCTTAGCTATACTATATTCTTTAGTAGCAATCTTAGTATTTAAAGGTTTATCTAGTTTTTGTTGTTCTAAAAATTTAGAAAATGCATTTAATAAATCATTTAAATCTACTCCGAAGTTAATAGATTCATCGTCGTCTACATACTCTAATAAAGTACTAGGTTCTTTTGTATATACTTGATTTCTATAGCTTTCTAAATCTTTAAATGTACTAGTTAAATTTTTATATTTTTCATATTCCAATAATCTATTAATTAATTGCTCTTTAGGATCTTCTTCATATGAATCCTCATCATTATCCTCTTTAGGAAGAAGTGATGAGGATTTCATTTCTATAAGTTCAGCAGCCATAACTAGATATTCGCTTGCGATATTAAGATTCATTCTTTCAAACATGTTTATATAATTTAAGTATTGTTTTGTTATTTCATCAATACTAATCTCATTAATATCAATATTAGATTTCTTTATTAAATGTAATAATAAATCTAATGGACCTTCAAATTCAGGAATATTTATTTCATATGTCAAAAGTATCAACTCCGATATGATTATTATAATTTATTTTTTTAAAATATACAATATTTTATTTGTATCTATCACATTTTTCTTTTTATTGCTTTTTTATACTAAATCATAGTATAATATAAATAGAATTTTAAGGAGGAAACTCATATGAAGATAATACTATTAAAAGATGTAAAAAAGCAAGGTAAAAAAGGAGATATCTTAAACGTTAAAGATGGATATGGGACATTTTTAATAAATAGAAAAGAAGCTGTACTTGCTACTCAGAATAGTGTAGATAGATTAAATAAAGAAAAAGAAGAAAAAGAAATACAAGAAAAAGAAAATATAAAAGAATGTGAAGAAATTAAGAAAAAACTTGAGAATTTAAAAATTTCTTTCAAAGTTAAAACTGGTTCTAGTGATAAAGTGTTTGGTAGTATAAGTCCAAAACAAATAGTAGAAGAGTTAAAAAAACTAGGATATGATATAGATAAAAAACAAATAAAGATAGATTCATCTTTATCTACTTTAGGATATCATAATGTACTAGTTGAACTTCATAAAAGTGTTATCGCAACCTTAAAAGTAGAATTAACAAAGTAGGTGTAATATGAATAGAGAAATACCTCATAATATCGATGCAGAACAGTCAGTATTAGGATCGATGTTTTTAACTAAAAAAGCACTTCAAAAATCATTAGAGGTTTTAAATGGCAGTGAATTTTATTTAGATAATCATTCTAAAATATTTGAATGTATAAAAGATTTGGATGCCAAAGGGAGTGTTATTGATTTAACTACGGTAGCAGATGAATTAAAAAATAGAAATTGGTTAAAACAAGTTGGAGATATTGAATATTTAACTGAGGTAATAGAGAGTGTTCCAAGTGCGGCTAATATTGATGAATATATAAAAATAGTTGAAGATAAGGCAATATTAAGAAGACTTATTGATGAAGCAACATCTATAATAACTAATAGTTATAATACTAGTAATGATATTGGTGTAGTAATAGAAGAAGCTGAAAAGAAAATATTTGATATATCTAAAAGTCTTAGAAGTACAGAATTTAAATCAATACAAGATGTTTTATATAAAACTCAAGCAGACTTAGAGAAATTAGCTGCTAATAAAGGTGAAATTACTGGAATACCTAGTGGATTTTATGAACTTGATAAATTAACATCAGGTTTTCATCCTCATGAATTAATAATAATAGCTGCACGTCCAGGTATGGGAAAGACTGCTATAGCTCTTAATATAGTAAATAACGTAGCAATTAATTCAAAAAAGACAGTAGCCTTATTTAATATGGAGATGGGTGCAGAGCAGTTAGCAAGCCGTATGTTAGCGAGTGTTGGTCAAATTGATTTATCAAAACTTAAAACTGGTGCTTTGGAACATTCCGATTGGAAGAGGGTAAATGAAGCGATTAGTAGATTATCAAATACTAAGATATTTATAGATGATACAGCAGGAAATACAGTTGGAGAGATTAGAAGCAAATGCCGTAAGTTATCTACAAGTCCTAGTGGATTAGATTTAGTTGTAATAGACTATTTAACTCTTATTCAAGGATCTAGTAAAAATGGAGCTAATAGACAACAAGAAGTTGCAGATATATCAAGGGCTTTAAAAACACTTGCGATGGAATTAAATGTTCCCGTAATAGCTCTTTCTCAACTTTCACGTGGAGTTGAAAAAAGAGATGATAAAAAACCTATGTTAAGCGATTTAAGAGAGTCAGGAGCTATTGAACAGGATGCAGATATTGTAGCTTTTCTTCATTGCTCTGATGAAGAAAGAGAAAAAGAAAATAGTTTAATGGAATTAGTAATTAGGAAACATCGTAATGGTCCTTTAGCTGATATTCCTTTAATATTTCAGCGTGCAACTAGTACATTTGTAAACGTTGCAAAAGTAAAAGAAGAAAATTAGGTGAAGTATGAAAAAAATATTAGGTTATTTTTTAATAATAATTTTATCGGGGGTTATATTTGTATTAAGTTTTAATTATAGTAGTTCTAATAGTCCTAAAGCATATTATAATGTATATTTAGATGATGAATTAATAGGAATGATAGAAAAAAAAGAAGAACTAGAAGATTATATAAATTCACAAGCAGATACTATTAGAGATAATGTTAGAAATTATACTTTAAAATTAGATTCTATAGATGCATTGTCTAAAGTAGAATCAGAAACTTCTAATTTGGGTTATTCAAAAGAAAATACTGCTAAATATGTAATAGATAATAAAAATAAATTTGACTTAAGCGAATTAGATATAGATAATATACAAAATTATTTAGATGAAAAACTCTATCAATTAAGTGAAAAAGAAATAGATGAGATGAGAGATTATGTATCTCAAAACTCAATTTATCTTTCAGTAGATAATGTTTATACACCAAATGGGATAGAGATAGAAAAAGTTTATACATATAATAAAGATATTAAAGATGTAAAAGAAGTATATAAAGAGATTGCTTCAAAACGTGCATATTCTATAGCTGGTTATGTATTTAATATTAAAAGTAATACTGAAGGAATAGATGATTTGACAATTTATACAACAGATAAAGAAGTGTTTTCTTCTGCAATAGAATCACTTATAACTATATTTGTTGATGATGATAAGTATGATTTATATAAAAGTAATAATCAGAAGGGTGCTACAGTAGATAATCCTACTATAGATAATATATATGTAAAAGAGGATATAACTTATAAAGCTGTAAATATACCTGTTGATGAAAAGATATATACTTCACCTCAAGATTTATCCGCATATTTATTATACGGGGATAACTTTGAAGAGAAAACAGTAGAAGCTAAAGTTGGAGATGATATTGAAACTATCGCATTCAATAACAAAATAAGTGTTCAAGAGTTCTTATTATTTAATACTCAATATCAAGATAGATACAACATGGTTGTTCCAGGAACACAAGTTACAATAGCTAAAATAGATCCAAAAATACAGATAGTTGTAGAAAAATATGAAATATCTAAAAAAGATACTGCTTATGATACTATTGAAAAATATGATCCAACTATAGCTCAAGGTAGAGTTATAGTTACTCAAGAAGGAGTAAATGGGGAAGAATTAGTTACACAAAATGTTCAGGAAATAAATGGACAGATAACTTATGTAGACCCTATTAGTAATGAAACTATTAAAAACTCTGTACCTAAAATAGTTACAATAGGAACTAAATATATACCTAATGTAGGTAGTTTAACTTCTTGGTTGTGGCCAACAAATCCTGGATATACGTTATCTTCTTATTATGGATATCGTCTTCAAGTATTTGGAGAAGGAAATTTCCATTCAGGAATAGATATAGCTGGTACAGGATATGGTTCTCCTGTAAGGGCTGCTAATAATGGAACAATTCAGGAAATGAGAGTTTTAAGAGATAAAAATGGTAATTACTATAGTTATGGTATTTATGTACTTATAAATCACAATAATGGATATTATACTTTATATGGACACATGTCTAGATTTAATACTGAATTTAAAGAAGGAAGCACAGTCTCTCGTGGAGATATAATAGGTTATGTAGGCTCAACTGGATGGGCAACAGGACCACATTTACATTTTGAAATAAGAACGTGTGCATCATATTCTTGTACTACTAATCCGTTAAAGTTCTATTAATGAAAGTATGTGTATTATCAAGTGGTAGTAAAGGGAACTCTACCTATGTTGAAACAAAAAATCATAAAATTTTAATAGACATAGGTACTAGTTCTGTATACGTAGAAAAATCACTTGAAAAAATTGGTGTAGATCCAAGTGATATTGATATAGTGCTTGTAACTCATGCTCATGTAGATCACGTTAGTGGAGTTAAAACGTTCAGCCGTAAGTATCACCCACTTGTATATATATCAGATAAAATATTAAAAGAATCAAAATTAAATATAGAAAATATTAGTAGTGAAGAGAATATAGATGTAGAAAGTGATATTAAAATAAAATCTATTAAGCTTTCTCATGATGTTACAGATATAAAAGGTTATATAATAGAAGAAGATAATTCGTCTATGGTATATATAACTGATACTGGATATATTAATGAGAATAACTTTAAATATATAAAAAATAAAAATTTATATGTATTTGAAAGTAATCATGATGTAGAAAAACTTATGAATAATGAAAATTATCCACATCATACTAAAATAAGAATACTTAGTGATAAAGGACACTTATCAAATAAAGATTCTGCATATTATTTATCAAAGTTAATAGGAGATAATACTAAGTATGTTGTTCTTGCTCATCTTAGTGAACAAAATAATACAGAAGATTTAGCTCTTACAACATTAAGAGAAACTTTAGATAGAAAAAATATAAATTTTAAAAATATAAGTGTAGCTAAACAAAATGAAATAACGGAGTTGTTTAAAGTATGATTAAAGTTATTTGTGTAGGTAGAATAAAAGAAAAGTATTTGAACGATGCTATAGAAGAATATAAAAAAAGATTATCTAAATATACTAAAATAGATATAATAGAAGTTAGTGATATAGATAATCCTAATATTGATATAATTCTATATAAAGAAAAGGAATTAATAGAAAAATATATAAGTGATAAAGATTATGTAATCACTTTAGAAATAGAAGGAAATATGTTAACTAGTGAAGAATTTGCTTATAAATTAGATAATATATTTAATAAAAGTTCCAATATTACTTTTATAATAGGTGGTTCTTATGGACTTCATAATAGTATAAAAGAAAGAAGCAATTACAAATTATCTTTTTCTAAAATGACATTTCCACATCAACTTTTTAGAGTTAATTTACTTGAACAAATATATAGAGCGTATAAAATAAATAATCATGAAACATATCATAAATAAATGATGTGTTTTTGATTTATAAATATATTTAAAAACACTTGATATAAAAATATATTTATAATACAATAATGAAGTGGTGATTTTATGAATGATGTATATGAATTTATAAATAGATTAAATATAAAAAATAAATGTATAGTTGTGGCTGTAAGTGGTGGACCAGATTCTATGTATTTATTAGATATGTTACTTAAATTAAGGGATAAATTAAAACTTAAAATAGTAGTTGCTCATGTACATCATAATTTAAGAAAAGAAAGTGATTTTGAGGCAACCAAAGTAGAAGAATATTGTAAAGATAATGATATAATATTTGAAATGAAAAAAATAGATGAATATCCATCAGGTAAATTTAGTGAAGATGCTGCAAGAAAAATAAGATATAACTTTTTTGATGAGGTAGTTAAAAAATATAATAGTGACATCCTGTTTACAGCACACCATGGAGATGACTTAATTGAGACTGTACTTATGAGAATATCTAGGGGATCTAGTTTAAAAGGATATTCAGGATTTCCAAGTATATCAAACGATAGAGGTTATAAAATCGTGAGACCATTACTTTATTTAACAAAAGAAGAAATAAAGGATTATTTAGATAAAAATAATATCTGGTATGCATCTGATATGTCAAATGAATGTGATAAATATACAAGAAATAGATATAGAAAATATATATTGCCAGAGTTAAAGAAAGAAAATAATAATATTCATAAAAAATATATAGAATTTAGTGATAAAATAATGTTAGCTCATGAGTTTATAGAACTAGAATTAGACAAAATTTACGAAGATATAGTATATAATATTGAGATAGATGTTGCAAAATTTAATAAATTACATACAATACTTAAAATCTATCTATTAGAAAAATATTTAAAGAATATATATAATGAGAATATAATTTATATTGAGAGCAAGCATATTAATATAATTATAAATTTATTAAATAGTAAGAGTAATAGTACTATCAATATGCCTTGCAATATGAAAGGTATTCTAGAATACAATAAGTTTAAAATAATTAATAATGTAAATAACAAAAGTTATGATTATATATTTAATGAGTGTTTAGAATTACCTAATGGTCATATAATAAAAAAAGTAGATAGTATAGATAACAATTCAAATTATATGACAAGAATAAATAGTTGTGATATTAAAATGCCTATACATGTTAGAACAAGAAGAAATGGAGATATAATTAATGTAAAGAATATGTTAGGTAGTAAAAAAGTAAATGATATATTTACAGATTGTAAAGTATCAAAAGAATTAAGAGATACATATCCAATTGTTGCAGATGATAATGGAGTAGTAATTTGGATACCAGGAATTAAAAAATCACAATTAGACATGAAAAAAGATGAAAAGTATGATATAATATTAGAGTATATTTAAAGGAGGATTTTATGGATAGAAAAGCAATTAGAAGGAGTTTAATATCATATATAATTTTATTTATAGTTATATTAGGTATTTTTTACTTTGTTAATATATTAAATACTAAAGTTAATACTTTAACTTATAATGAATTTTTAACAGAATTACAAAATAATACTGTTACAGAATTAGTAATAACACCCAATAGTAGTCAAGGTATTTATAATATAACTGGTAAATTAAAAGATTATAAAGAAAATGAAACTTTTGAAACTTCTGCAACATTAAGTGAGGAAACAATAAAAACAATAAATGAGTTAAATGAAAAAAATGAAATAGAAGTAAAGGTTTCTAAAGATCCAGGTTCAAGTTTATTTGTGTTATTTTTGATAAATGTATTACCACTCATACTTTTAATTGGTATAGGATATTATTTCATATCTAAGCAAATGGGTAGTGCGAATAGATCTATGGATTTTGGAAGAAGTAGAGCTAGACTTAATAGTGATAATGATAAAGTTAAATTTGATAAGGTAGCAGGTTTAACTGAAGAGAAAGAAGAAGTACAAGAATTAATAGACTTCTTAAAAGAACCTAAGAAATTTAAAGCAATGGGGGCTAGAATACCTAAAGGAGTATTACTAGTAGGTCCTCCAGGAACAGGTAAAACATTACTTGCTAAAGCTGTTGCAGGTGAAGCAAATGTTCCATTCTATTTTATTAGTGGTTCTGATTTTGTCGAGTTATTTGTAGGTGTTGGTGCAAGTCGTGTAAGAGATATGTTTAAACAAGCTAAACAAAATGCCCCATGTTTAATATTTATAGACGAGATAGATGCAGTTGGACGTCAAAGAGGAACAGGTTTAGGTGGAGGACATGATGAAAGAGAACAAACACTAAACCAATTACTTACTGAGATGGATGGCTTTGGAACTAATGAAGGAATAATAGTAATAGCGGCTACTAATAGGCCAGATGTTCTTGACCCAGCTCTTTTAAGACCAGGTAGATTTGATAGACAAATTACAGTAAATTTACCTGATGTAAAAGGAAGAGAAGAAATACTTGAAGTTCATGCTAAAGGTAAGAAATTTGCTAAAGGTGTAAAACTTTCAAATATAGCTAAAAGAACAGTTGGATTTAGTGGAGCAGATCTAGAAAATTTGCTTAATGAAGCTGCTCTTCTAACGGTTAGAAGAAATAAAAAAGCAATTACTATGGCTGAGATAGACGAAGCACATGATAGAGTGTTGATGGGACCAGCTAAAGTTACTAAAAAATATACAGAACATGAGAAGAAATTGGTCGCATACCATGAAGCAGGTCATGCTGTAGTTGGAATTAAATTAGAGGGAGCTAATGAGGTACAAAAAATAACTATAATACCTCGTGGTCAAGCAGGTGGATATAATTTAATGTTACCAAGAGAAGAAACATTCTTATCTACTAAAAAAGAATTATTAGAAACTATAAGTGGATTACTTGGTGGTAGAGTTGCTGAGGAAGTTGTGTTTGATGAAGTAACAACAGGAGCTCATAACGATTTTGAAAAGGCAACTAAAATAGCTCGTTCTATGGTTACAGAGTATGGTATGAGTGATTTAGGACCTATTCAATTCGAACATCAAGAATCAAGTGTGTTCTTGGGAAGAGATTACAATAAGAGTCGTAATTTCTCTAGTCAAGTAGCATTCGAAATAGATCAGGAACAAAGAAAAATAATAAATGAGTGTTATGAAAAAACTAAAAAAATTATAAAAGAAAATAGAGATTTGTTAGATTTAATAGCTAATACACTTTTAGAATATGAAACTATTACTAAAGAACAAATCGATTACTTAGTTAAAAATGGATGCATGCCAGATGAAGATGGTGAAATAGATTTAAGTGAATATAAGGAAGCATCTCTTTCAGATTTATCTTTAGAAGATTTAAAGGATATAGCTCGTGAAAAGGGCATAAAAAAAGTATCTAAGATGACTAAGGAAGAAATTATAAAAGAAATAGAAAATGTAGAAAAGGAAAATGAGTAAAAAAGTTTTCCTTTTTTATAAGCAGTTGTATTTGCAAAACTCTAACAAAAATATATTTTTTGCAAATGCATCATCAAAACTTTACAAAACATAATTTTTATGATATTATTATTTTGGTGATAAAAGTGATAATAAGAGAAGAATATTTAAATAGAATGATTGATGCTAAAGATACCGAATTTATAAAAGTAATAACGGGTGTTAGAAGAAGTGGAAAATCAACATTACTTTTAATGTTCAAAGAGTATTTATTAAATAATGGAATTAAAAATGATAGTATTATTTATATGAATTTTGAATCTGCAAAGTATGATGATATAAAAAATTATAAAGATTTATATTCATATGTTAAAGATTTAATAAAAACAAAAAAAGTGTATTTATTGCTTGATGAAGTTCAAAACGTAGAGAAATGGGAAAAAGCAATAAACTCTTTTAAAGTAGATTTTGATATAGATATTTATATTACAGGATCAAATGCGTATTTATTATCATCAGAATTATCGACTTTACTTTCTGGAAGATATATCGAAATAAAAATATATCCTTTATCATTTAAAGAATATTTACAGTTTAATAATTATGATAAAGAAAACTTGGAAAGTAAATTTAATGAATATTTAAAGTATGGTGGGCTTCCAGCAATAACATCTATTAAGAATAATAATGAACTAGTTTTATCTTATTTAAATGATATATATAATACTATTGTAAAAAAAAATATAATAGATAGAAATAATATAAAGGATACCGCACTTTTAGAAAATATAATAAAATATTTATCTAATAACATAGGAAGTAATATATCATCTACTAAAATAAGTGATTATCTAAATAGTAATAAAATAATGGAAAAGGCTAATCATCAAACTATTGATAATTATTTAAATATGTTAGAAAAATCATTTATAATGTATAAGGCAGATAGGACAGATATAAAGAGTAAAGCACTACTTAAAACGTTAGGAAAGTACTATATATCTGATACAGGAATAAGAAATACTATATCAGGTTTTAGAAATATTGATGAGGGACATCTGCTTGAAAATATAGTATATTTAGAACTTTTAAGAAGAGGATATAGAGTTAACATAGGTAAAACAAATGAATATGAGGTTGATTTTGTTGCAGAAAATCCTAATAACATAAAATATTATCAAGTAACTAAATCTATTTCTAGTGATGATGTAAGAGATAGAGAACTTAGAAGTTTAGAAAGTATTAACGATAATTATGAAAAAACAATTTTAACGATGGATAAGTCAATAAATAAAGATTTCAATGGTATAAAAATAAAAAATATAATAGACTGGTTATTAGGGGAGAATGAATAAAATATTTAAGAATGATGTAACTTATTACATCTTTTTACTTAATTTGTGATTTTCTATATATCAATATTACAATATATATTTCAAATTTTTACAATATATATTTCAAATTTTGATTGTAAAAATTATTAAATTATGATAGAATGTCTATAGAATAAAGAGGTGGTCAATATGGCAAATGATGAGAACTTAGAAGTATTAAATAATGATGAAGACCCTTTTTATGATTATTTTGCTGATATGGATTTAAATTCAGATATAAAAAAAATATATGATGTAATAAACGATGATGAATTACAAGAACAATTTATAAATGATACTAAATTAACTGAACTTAGAAATGATAATCATAAAAGATATTTTGCGATAAATATTAAAAAAATAGAAAATTTGCCTACTGAATTTAGTGATATTGTTTATGATGTAATAAAACTTTATAATTTTATTGATTCTAAATTATTGTTAACAGAGAGTTTAAATGAAGCAGAAAATAGTAAACAATTACTAGATAATATTTATAGAAAGTTAGATAGAATAGATAAAATGGTTTCAACCGCACTAAAAACTTTAGAAAAAGAAAATGATGAAAAACAATCTCAATTTAGTATAAGTTATTTTAAAAATTTAGAGGTTAGTGATCAAGTTAAAAAAGTTTTAATAGACAAATATAATGACTTAGTTCTTTTTAACGGTGTTATAGGAGAAGACTCTTATGATAATTTAAAAAGACAAATGTTAAGAAAAGAATATATATACGATATATTAAATTATTTACATTTAGAAAAAAGAAATCAGAAAAATATAGATGAAAAAGATAAACTATCTATATTGAATCAAAAAATAGAAGATCAAATTAAAGAATATAAAGAAAAAATTCAATATTTAGAAGATTTAATGTCTACAAATAGTAAACATATAGAAGAATTTACTGATTTTAAAAATTTCTTAAATAGATTATTCGCATATGATGATACTAATTATGATAATGCTAAACAAACTTATGAAGTATTAAGTGATAAGTATAGATTTAGTGAATTATTTGGAAATTTTGAAGATATTTTTATTCAGGATAGAGAATATTTAGATAAAGAAAAGCAATTTATATATAATAAGTTAGGAATTAAAAATGTAAAAATGACTTTAAATTATATATATGAAAATTATTATCAGAAAGAGTTAACAGATGAAGAGAAAAAAATAATTGATGGGTTAATTAATGATATTAGTTCTCTTAATTATGATTTAGAAGTTATAGAAAAAGAATTAAGTATAATAGTTAGTAATATTTGGAAAAATACTATTACAGATATTTATTCATATAATCCTAATGATAATTTTTACTTTATATGTTCTAATTCTGAATTTATGAGTGAAAAACAACAAGCAATACTTATTAGTAAAAAAGAATTAGAAGTTGTAAATGATTATTCTAATTATGAAATAGGTTTTATATGTGGATACAATGATAATATATTAAATATAACTGAAAATGAAGATTCATCAGGTATAAATCATAATGATATGTCATACTTAAAGACCCCAATACAGATAGAAAAGGAATTTATTTATTTAAAAATTTGTAATAGGATTATATTAAATGGTTACAAAACAAAGAAATTAGCTGTTTATTGCATAAAAAATAATAGTGATGAATATGATTTAAATTATAATAAAGCTTTAGAATTAGCTAATACTTATAATTTACCTTTAATAGAATTAAAAAAGAGTAATTAGCTCTTTTTTAATTGTTTATAAACCTTTAATAGTGTTGGATATAATACTTTATATAAATTATATTTAAATTTTGATACTGGTAAATCATATTCGCCTGCAAATTCTAATATTTGACCATTAAATTTAACTTTAAATATAGTTAAATTATCATTAAGATTTCCATCTACTCCTCCTAAATTACAATAGTGACAACCATTATCCATAGAATGTTTTATTATTTCAAGTACAAGTCCAGCTGAAGCTTGTAATTTAGTTAATTTTGAACTATTTCCAGCATACAAATATTCACTTGTTCTAATACCTTTAGTGTTTGCTGGTAAAATCATAAGTGCAGCAGAAAGTATTAAATTAGAATTTCCATTTTTAATTAATTCTTTTACCTCATTTATTTCTTCTTCTTTTCCATTATTATTTTTTAAATAATCTAAATAGATATTTAAATCTATAGTTGCAAAAACTAATTTAGCTCTATTTTTATAATTTTCCATAAGTTTAATAAAATAATCTTTATTTCTAAGATTTATATTTTGCTTTTTTTCAGTTTCATGAAGTAGAAATACTAAGTCATCAATTCTATTTATATCTGTTGTTATACTAAAAGTTATACCTCTTTTCTTATGAAAATCTCCTAAGTAATACTTGAATTTACTTTTGTAAGTTTTTAGTATTTCATCAATATTTAATATATTTGAATCTTTATCACATATAGGTGCAATAACATTATATTGTGGTTGAAGATTTTTACCCATTTCTTTATGTATACCAGTATTTTTGTATCCACATTTAATTAAATTACTATTTTTTGTTTCATAATCTTTAGAGTAATTTATAGCTATTTCTTCCCCCTTATGACTAGTTTGACTTATACAAAAATTAGGATCTATTTTAACTAGAAATGCTTTTTTTTCTTTAGCTAATTTTTTGATGTTATCAGTCATTTCTTTTAAATCATCAAAATTAGTAAAATCTATTAAATATCCACGTGGGATATAAAAAATTGATAGACCATTAATAATTTTTTTTACTAATATTAAACATACTCCAACTAATGTTTTATCTTTGTATAATCCACAGTGGTAATTACCCCAATTACTTTTAATGTTTGCCCAATTATATTCTTGCATTATTGATGCCATAGAGTAACTTTCTACAAATTTATCGTATTCTTCTTTATTTAAATTACTTGTAAATTCATACATTCTATCACATTCTTTCTTTAAATATTATACCCTAAAGGGAGTTCTTTTACAACTATACATTTTTTAACCTATATAGTCTATTTTTTTTAATGTTAATATAAATTGCCATTTTTGTCCAAAAAGTTATTGCCATTTACATTATTTGAAATACTTATTAGGAAAATGCTAGAAAAAATAAAAAGAAATTTAATAAATTTCTTACGACATTTCTTACGACATTTCTTATGACACGATATATTAAATTATAAGAATTAGGATGCAAAAAGATGGGTGTAATTGAAGATGTAAGAAATGAGTTTAAACTTCAATGAGCGATTGTTGAAAGTATCTACAACTTTCGCTAATAACAATTTAATATATAAAATGTCAATCTCTATGTAAAGTATATCACAATTTTTATAAGAAACGTAAAATTTCACAAAAAAAGAAGAAAAATATGTTAAATTTATATTAGAGATTGCTTCACTTAGATAAGTGAGATTATGAAAAAGTATAAATCTAAAATCTAAAAAAGGAGGATAAAGTGAATATATTCGGATGTATTATATTTTTAATAATAGGAACTATTATAATGATAATGGGATTTAAAATGTTAAGACGTGAAAAAAAAGAATATGAAGAAAAGGAGTACTCAAAGTATCCTATAGCAATAGGAACTGTTTATCATATGCAAAATTTCACTGGTGATAGATGGATTGTTGGTTTTATAAATGAAACAGGCAAGGAAGTATTGGGTATGGATGATATGATTTCGGATGATACTTTTTTTCCTAATAAATACCATATTCCTAAAGTTGGAACAAAAGAAAAAATATATTATTGGAAATATGATGAAAAATCAAATTATAGTGTCAATGGTCAAAATATTGAATATTATATACATTTTTGTAATGAAGATTTATATGATTTACAAAAAAAACTAAAAAGAGGTGCTTGTTTTTGTGTTATCGATTTAGGAATGCTTTTAACAATATGTGGAATTTTTATAGGATTGTTTGGATAAAAGTTGGATAGTTTCTAAAATTTGCAAATGGTAGATGGTGATAAGAATGAATAAAAAAACATTAATTTTAATAATGCAATACTTTTAATAGTTATAATAGGAATATTAGGTTACAACATAATTAATAGTAAAAAAATGATGCTGTCAATTTAAAAGAATTAATTGAAGGTATTGATTCAATTAGATATAATGGTGAAATAATCAATGCTAAAGTTAAAGAGCCATATACATATCCATCCACTTATTATGGCAATGGATATTCCATAACAGTTTATCTGATACTGATAGTACAGATTTTTATATATTCAAACAACGAAGAAATATGGTATTATACAAAAATATATAGACAAGAGGAAAGCTAATTAGATATTATTAAATTAAAGGAGGTGAAATCTTGAAAAAAGTATTTATATCTTTAGCAATTGTAGGTGTTATGTTATTAGCACTAACAGGATGTACAAAAAGCAAATCATTCACATTTTCCGTTGAAACAGGTGACAAAATAGAAGTTAAACTCAATACAACTGATGGTTATGATTTATCTTCTGATTTACCATTTACAATTTCAAAAGATGGTAATACATTAAGTCAAGGAATTTTTATAACTATTAGTTCTTATAATGAATATGTTAATGCAGCAAAAACAGATTCTTTAGCAAATGTTATTGATGAGAGTTCAAAAGATAATATTGAATATGTTTTTTATTCTTACAACAATTCTGAATATAACTATGTTATCAAAGTTAAAAATTCTAACACTGGTATTCTTCTTGGTAATCCAAATTCCCAAGAGGAAGCAGAAAAATGTTTTGAATTATTAACATTTACTTTAGAAAAATAAAAGATGATTTCAAGCATTAATGCTCAATATCATCTTTTTCTATTGCATAAAAATTTTTTGAATTATTGCTAATATGAGAGAAGTAATCTTTTATTTTTCTATCATCTCTAATTTGTCTTGAATTGTATTCAATTCTAGTTTCTTCAACCTCAATTAGTATAACATATCATTTTTTCAACCACAACATTTATAACTAACTTGTTAAAACATATAAAAAATAGTATAATGAATAATAGAGGTGACACATGAAAAAGAATTCATTTATTGAAGGAGCCGTAGTAGCAACCGTAGGAATTGTAATAGTTAAAGTAATAGGTCTTTTATATGTTATACCATTTAACGCTATAATAGGGGAACAAGGAGGGGCTCTTTATGGATATGCGTATAATATATACCAATTATTTCTAGCTATATCAAGTGCGGGATTCCCATTTGCGATAAGTAAATTAACAAGTGAATACTCTGCTCTTGGATATAAAAAGGCATGTCGAGATACATATAAACTTGCGCAAAATATTATACTCATAATATCTTTTGTAATATTTTTAATCCTATTTATATTTGCTCCTCAAATAGGCAAATTAATAATAGGTAGTGGAACTGGTGGAAATACATATGAGGATATAGCCTTTGTAATTAGAATGGTATCATTCGCAATTTTAGTAGTTCCATTCTTAAGTGTTACAAAAGGATTTTTACAGGGACATAAATATATTACACCAACAAGTGTATCTCAAGTAATAGAACAAATAGTAAGAGTTATAATAATACTTTTAGGTAGTTATTTAGCTTTAAAAGTATTTAATTCAAACTTAAAAACTGCAGTTGGTATTGCAGTAAGTGGAGCATTCTTTGGTGGACTTGTCGCATATATATATTTAAAAATTAAAATAAAAAAATTAAAATTAATATCCAACAAAGAACAAGAAGATGAGGTAGTAATTTCTAAAGGAGAAATATGTAAAAAAATATTAAAATACTCAATACCATTTATAATAATAAGTGTAATATATAACTTATATAATACAGTAGATATGATACTTGTTTCAAGAACATTTAATGATATATTACATTATCCATCAATAACAGTAGAATCTATTGTAAGTGTATTTACTACTTGGGGAGTTAAATTAAACAATATAATATTAGCTATTATAACTGGACTTACTACTAGTTTAATACCTAATATAGTAAGTAGTTATACAAAAGGAAATAAAAAAGATGTAGATAGTAAATTTAATAAAGCACTACAATGTGTATTATTAATAATGGTTCCAGCAACTTTATTCTTATCACTCTTATCCGAACCTATTTGGACCTTATTTTATGGAGATAGTGTATGGGGACCAGAAGTTTATAAAGTATTTGTTTTTTCAGCACTCTTCGGAGGACTATATTCAGTTGTTGTAAATACTTTACAAGGATTAAGTAAATATAAATTAGTTATAATAACAGTATTTATAGGTTTAATACTTAATACTGTACTTGATGTACCAATGATGTTACTTGTACATCATTTAGGATATGAACCAAGTCATGGAGCTATATATGCAGCAATTATAGGATATAGTGTATCTATAATAATATCTTTAATAGTACTACATAAAAAATATAATTTTAGTTTTAAAGACACATCAAAAAGACTTCCAAATTATGTAGTATCTTGGTTAATGTTTGAAATATCAATAGTACTACTTAAATTAGTAGTACCAACAACATTAGATGGAAGATTAATACAAATTCCAATACTTATCTTATTTGGTGTAGTATCATTTGGAATATATGGTGTAATTAACTATTTTAATGGTAATCTTACAAATATATTTGAACTTAGGAGGCATAAAAAATGAAAGTAGGAATAGCTTGTGATCATCATGGAGTAGAGATAAAACAAAATTTGATAAATTTTTTAAAAAGTAAGGGGTATAATGTAATAAATTATGGTACAGATACAACTGATATGGTAGATTATCCTGATTATGCATTTAAAGTAGGAGAAGAAGTTGCAAAAGGAAATATAGATTTTGGAATACTTATGTGTAACACAGGAATAGGAATGAGTATTGCTTGTAATAAAGTACATGGTGTAAGATGTGCGAAAGTAAGTAATGTTTATGAAGCAGAGATGACTAGAAGAGATAACAATGCTAATGTAATAGCCTTTAGTACACGATTAGATTTTGAAGAAATAAAAGAGATAGTATATAAGTTTTTAACAAGTGAATATTTAGATATAGATAGATATAAAAGAAGAATAGATAAAATAGATAAATATAATGATTAAAATTATACTTTATATAATTATACTTCCATTTACTATATGGGCTATGGAAGGATTAGAAATAAATAAATTATTTAAGCAATCAAGAATATATCAAGCAAGATTTTTTGTTTTAATGATTGCCATGTCTATTTCATATCTAGTTACTAATTTTTTATATGATTTCTTTATAAATTTTCAGATAATTAAGTAGTATGTTTTATTTAGGAGATGATATCTTGATAAAAAAAATACTACTTTTTTCATGCTTAATAATCTTTATTCCATTTATTATAGTTACAATATTTATACGTGATGATGAGATAACATTTAACTTTTCATCTAATAGCGTAGTAAGAGTATATAGAGAAGAAACTGATACTATAGATAAAGTTCCAATAGAAGAATATATAGTAGGTGTACTTGCAGGAGAGATGCCTGTAGAATTTGAATTAGAAGCATTAAAAGCTCAAGCTGTAGCTGCACGTTCATATGTAATGACACAAATAGAACGAAGTATAAATAAAGAATATGATGTAGTAGATACAGTTATGAATCAAGTTTATTTAGATAATTCTAAACTTGTGGCAGCATGGAAAGAATCGTATACTGATAATATAAACAAAATAAAATTAGCAGTATTATCTACTAAAGGAGAATATATTGCTTATAATGGGAAAGTAGCTGAAGCATTATTCTTTTCAACTAGTCCTGGAGTTACTGAGAATAGTGAAGATGTATTTACTAATAAGGTAGAGTATTTAAGAAGCGTAGATAGTCACTGGGATGAAATATCGCCATCTTATTCTATGACTAAAACATTTGATATAAAAGAATTTTATAATTTACTTTCTTTAAATTATCAAGATGAATTAAATATAGAGATAACATCAAAAACAAGTACAGGAAGAGTAAAAAAAATAAAAATAAATGGTAAAGAATTAACTGGAAGTTTTGTATATTCTAAATTAGGATTAAGATCTACATATTTTGAAATAATAAAAGATGGTACAAAAATAATTATAAAAAATAAAGGATATGGACATGGAGTTGGAATGAGTCAGTATGGTGCACAAGGTATGGCACTTGATGGATATACTTATGATCAAATATTAAAACATTATTATACAGATGTAGAAATAAAAAAATTTTAAAAAATGTATAAAAAATTAAATTTTGTTCACACTTAAAATGAGGTGAATAAAATGAGTAGACAATTAAAAAAATCAGTTGTTTATGGATTATATGGAACAAGTTTCGCACTTTTAATAGGAGGTCTTGCACTACTAGGTACAGCAGCCCTTCCAAAAAACAGCAATCAAAAATACCAATATGTATCTAAAGGAATACTTGATTATGAAGAAAATATTAAAGTAGTAAATACAATAGATAAAATCAAAAAGCCATATACAGATGCTGAAATAGCTATAGTAAAATCATATTATGATTATAAAGCAGAAGCAAATGAACAAGAAAAAGCACTAATCTATTATCAAAATACTTATATGCAAAGTAGTGGAGTTGCTTATTCTAATGGTAAAGAATTTGATGTATCTGCAATCTTACCAGGAGTTGTAAAGGAAGTAAAAGAAGATACTACTTTAGGAAATATAGTGGTGATAGAACACTCTAATAATATTACAAGCGTATATCAAAGTATAAAAGATATAACAGTTAATGTTGGAGATGAGGTTGCTAGCGGACAGATAATAGCTAAAAGTTCTACATCTAATATATCAACAGAATTAGATAATCATTTATATTTTGAGTTAATAATAAATGGTGCTTGTGTTAATCCAGAAAACTATTATGAAAAGTCAGTTAGTGAGATATAATAGGGTGTAAAGCCCCTTTTTATGTATAAATAAACCCTAAAAATATATAATTTATTAGAGGGGTGTTAAATGAATTCATTAATAATTAAAAGAGTTATCGATGAAGCAAATTATATGTTAGATACTAAAGAAACAATAAGAGAGATTGCTAAAGTATTTAATGTATCAAAGAGTACTGTTCATAAAGATTTACATGAAAGGTTAGTTGATATAGATTCTTCGATGTTTGAAAAAATAGATAATATTTTAAGATATCATATAGATATAAGGCATATAAGAGGTGGAGAATCTACTAAAAAGAAATATAAGAATTTAGAATAGATTTATCCTAGATGGAGGTGACTAAATGTTTGCGAAAGATATTGGAATAGACCTTGGAACAGCGAATGTATTAATATATGTTAAAGGGCAAGGTATAGTATTAAATGAACCTAGTATTGTAGCTATAGATTCTGATAATAAAAAAATAGTTGCTGTAGGTAAACAGGCTAGAGAAATGCTTGGTAGAACTCCTGGTAAGGTAATAGCTATTAGACCTATGAAAGATGGAGTAATTGCTGATTTTGAAGTGACAGAAATGATGTTAAATAGTTTTATTAGAAAAATAAATGGTAAAAATTTTTTATCTAGACCGCGAATACTTATTTGTTGTCCATCTAACATAACTCAAGTAGAAAAAAATGCAATAAAGGAAGCTGCAGAAAGAACGGGAGCAAGAAAGGTTTTTCTTGAAGAAGAGCCTAAAGTTGCTGCTATAGGTGCTGGACTTGATATATGCATGCCAAGTGGTAATATGGTAATTGATATTGGGGGAGGAACAACCGATATAGCAATACTTTCTCTAGGCGATATAGTAACTAGTGAATCGATTAAAATAGCAGGAAATACATTTGATAACGATATAATTAAATATATAAAAGATAAATATAAATTACTAATAGGAGATAGAACTGCAGAGGATATTAAATTTGAAATAGGAACAGTATATCCTGAGGGAAAGAATGAAAAGATGGAAGTAAAGGGTAGAGATTTAGTTACAGGATTACCACATACGATAACTCTATGTAGTGAAGAAGTAGAGGAGGCATTAAGAGAAAGTGCATATACTATTGTACATTCTGCAAAAAATGTATTAGAACAAACTCCACCAGAATTATCTGCTGATATTATAGATAAGGGAATTGTTATAACTGGTGGAGGAGCACTTATAGATGGATTTGATAAACTTTTGTCACATGAATTAAAAGTTCCTGTATTTGTTGCAGAAAGTCCTCTTACATGTGTAGTAGAAGGAACAGGTATTTTATTAAACAATATACATTTACTGGAAAATAAGTGAAAACTTATTTTTTAATATGTGTAAAACCTTTTAATCTATTAGGGATTTGAACTTGTTTTAAATTAACAAGGTAAACCAATTTTTACTAGTAGAATAACATCATGACTTTTTTAAACATCATTATATATTTACAATTAATGTTACTTATTCTAGTGTACTTTCTTTTAAATTATAAAATAATTTTTCATTTACATATATGTGAATTACAAGTTAAAATGTCCTAATTTTAAAAAAGTATTTTTAAGTTAAAATGTCCTATTCAATTATATTAG
>CANROP010000010.1 GCA_947632265.1 uncultured Bacilli bacterium | reverse complement strand
AGGCTAGAGATGGAAGCGTAGTGATACGTTGAGTTGACTAGTACTAATAGATCGAGGATTTAATCCTATAATTTATTCTTAATTTGATAGATTACACATTATCATGTTTTCAGAGAATTATTTTCTCTAATTTTATTGGTGACGATAGCAAAGAGGATACACCTGTTCCCATACCGAACACAGAAGTTAAGCTCTTTTACGGCGAAAATAGTGTTACAGCGAAGATAGCAAGTTGCCAATTTTTTTTTGCTTTAATTTAAACTTTAATATATGAAAACTTTTGATTTGTTATATAAACAGTTTATTTTATAAACAACTAACTAAATTAATTTTTTCTTTTATTTTTTTAATTTATTATGTTACAATAATTGTACAAGAATTTATGATATATATTAATATTATGTGAATTTTAGCAGTACATTAATCTATAAAAAATGAAGGAGGATTATTATGACTAGAGAAGAATTTGAGGATAGGGTAACCTCAGCTGCACTCACTGAATTAAAAAAAATAGGAATAGATAGTGCAGTTCCATATTTTCCTATGTTAAGAGTAATTGATGACAAACTTTATTTAGGTACTCTAATAGATATACCCAATGAAGAATTATATAAAGAAAGCAAGTGTTTAAGACCTAGGTATTGGATACTATTAAATATAAATGATTTTAGTGTAATTGAATTAAATAAAACTGAAATCAAAGATTATATGGATTCTAAAATTATACCAATAGATTATGTCTTTGATGATGAATTTAAAATTAAGTCTAAAGAACTATCATCATTTGAAAACATAAAAAAACAACAATATAGTGAATATTTAATAAAAGATATGGAAGAAGAAATTAAAGAATCTCAATTGCCAATTATAAACAGAATTAATAATAAAATAATAATTGATAATAAATTTGTATCTGCTTATGAATATTTAAAAACTAATATAGAAGATAATATAAAAGTTAAGGTAGATGAATTAGTTGATATAATAATAAAAAATAAATATAGCGAAATTATATATTACTATGTTGATTTAATTATGGAAATAATAGATGAATATAAAAAAACTAAAAAAATTAATAAAGATAAAATTATTCTTGCTGCTAATATAGTCGATGAATATTATGGTAAAAATAATGGAATTAAGTATTTCTTTAATATAAGGTAAGTTATTTAAAAAATATAGTATGTTTTTTCATTAAAATGTAAATAATTTGTTAAAAATGATGTTTTTATTGAAATATTAATTTTATTGATGATATAATAATAATGGTGATATGAATGGAATATAAAATTACAACTTATAGTGAACTTGAAACAATTGAAATCGCACAGAATTTTGAATCTGAAAAATTTGAAAATATGGTAATTTGTTTAAATGGAGAATTAGGTAGTGGGAAAACTGTTTTTACTAAAGGCATCGCACAAGGTTTAGGAATAGATGAACCTATAACATCTCCAACTTATACAATAATAAAAGAATATATGACAGGCGAAATGCCTTTATACCACATGGATGTATACAGATTAGATGGAAATACAACAGGTGTAGGAATTGAAGAATATTATAGTAAAGGTGGCATTGTAGTAATTGAATGGGCAGATACTATAAAAGATATACTTCCTAAAGAAAGATTAGAAGTTAAATTTAAAGTTGTAGATGAGGATAAGAGAATTTTAATAATAACTCCATATGGTAAAAAATATGAAGAATTATGTGAGGCTGTTTTATGAAATATTTATTGATTGATACAACAACATCTTATGTTACTGTATCAATTTTAAATGATGATGTTGAAATTTATAACTATCATGAAAAAATATTAAACGATATGTCATCTAAAATTTTACCTATAATAGATGATGGACTTAAAAAGTCAAATTTATCTATAAATGATATAGATAAAATATTTGTATGTAATGGTCCAGGATCATTTACAGGAATTAGAATAGGTGTAACGATTGCAAAAACCATAGCTCTTTTTTTGAAAAAAAAGATAGTTCCTATTTCAAGTTTGGAACTTATGTCAACGACAAAAACTGATAAAGAGTTTTTAATACCTATGATAGATGCTAGAAGAGAAAATGTATTTGCTGGAGTATATGATACTGAATTAAATGTTGTAGTAGATGACAAACTTATTAGTTTACAAGATTTATGTAAATATCCTAAAGATAAATATGAATTTATTTCATATGATGAATTAAGTATTGATACAATAACACCAAGGTTAGATATTCCAAAGATAATACGTAAACATAAGAATGATGAAGGGCTAAATCCCCATACTGTAAATCCAAAATATCTAAAATTAACAGAAGCCGAGGAAAATAAGTTAAACCATGATAAGAGAAATTAATATAGACGAATTAGATAAAGTAAATAAGTTATTAGAAGAATTTAATTACAAACTCTCAAAAGATTCTTTTAATAACGATTTTTTAAGAGTTTTAGTATATTGTGATTATGATATAGTGGGAGTCCTTGTATATGATTTAATATATGATAGAGCTGAGATAGATTATATTATAGTAGATGAAAATTATAGAAATAAAGGAATAGCTACATCATTACTAAAATATTTAGAAAAAAACAATAATTTAAAAAATATAACATTAGAAGTTAGAAACAGTAATATTAAAGCAATAAATTTTTATTTAAAAAATGGCTTTTTAAAAAGTACGATAAGAAAAAATTATTATAATAATGAAGATGGAATACTAATGATAAAGAATTTAGGTGATTAGTTTGAAAGACACTTATATATTAGGAATAGAAAGCAGCTGTGATGAAACTAGTGTTTCTATAGTTAAAAATGGTTGTAAAGAGATAGCTACAGTAGTTTTGTCACAGATGGATGTTCATGCGAATTATGGTGGAGTTGTACCTGAGATTGCAAGCAGAATGCATGTAGAAAATATAACTATAGTAATAGAAGAATGCTTAAATAAAGCTAATATGAAAATGGAAGAAATAGATGCGATTGCAGTTACGTATGGACCTGGACTTATTGGTTGCTTGTTAGTTGGAGTAAGTGCGGCAACAACACTATCTTATATATATAATAAACCACTTATACCTGTACATCACATAGCTGGACATATATATGCAAATAATTTAGTTAACAAGATGAAATTTCCTTTAATCGCACTTGTAGTATCAGGAGGCCACACTGATTTAATTTATATGAAAGAAGATTACTCATTTAAAAAAATAGGTGGAACATTAGATGATGCAGTAGGCGAATGTTATGATAAAGTTGCCCGTGTAATAGACTTACCTTATCCAGGAGGACCTTTGGTTGATAAACTTTCATATGAAGGATCTGATACATATAACCTACCATTACCTCTTGACGATGATTCATTTAATTTTAGTTTTAGTGGAATAAAAAGTTCTATAATAAATTTAGTACACAATGAAGAACAAAGAGGAAACGAAATAAGAAAGAAAGATATAGCTTGTTCATTTCAAAATAGAGTTGTTGAAATATTAACAAAGAAGACTATTAAAGCTTTAAAAGAATATAAAGTTAATAATTTAATAATAGCTGGTGGAGTATCAGCAAATAGTGGAATAAGAAATAAATTTATAGAATTGTGTAACAAAGAGGGTATAAATTTAACAATACCGAATATAAAATATTGTACAGATAATGCTGCTATGATAGCTGCTGCAGGATATTTCGCATATAAAAAAGGAATAACTGCTGATATAACTTTAAAAGCTGAAGCAATCACTAGTCTGTTTTAACTGTAACAAATTAAAAATTCTATAAAAATTCTACCAAAATTATATTGACAAATAAATAAATAAAATGTATAATCAATACATATGAAAAAGGAAAGCGATGTATCCACATCCACCTGATTGCTCAAGCAATGGGTAAATGCCAAAGAATATTATAATAATTTTATATGTTTTAGGTAAAGTGGATATATTAATATGCACTTTTTTCATGGTATAAGATATTGGAGGTGTTTGTTATAGCAAACAAAGAAAAAGATTTGTTTATAAATGAACAAATTCGAGCTAAAGAAGTTATGGTTATTGGCCCAAATGGTGAACAGTTAGGTATAAAATCTATTAAGGATGCGATTACTTTGTCTACCTATGCAGGATTTGATTTAGTTATGATTAATCCAAATAGTAATCCACCAGTATGTAAGGTTATGGATTACAATAAATTTAAATATCAAAATAAGAAAAAACAAAAAGAGAATATAAAAAGACAAAGAGAAGCAAATTTAGAGATGAAAGAATACCGTCTATCTGTATCAATAGATGTTCACGATTTTGATACTCGCGTTAAAAATTCTAGTAAATACTTAGAAAAAGGTCACAAAGTAAAGGCTACAATTCGCTTTAAGGGAAGAGAATTGGCTCACACAGAACTTGGAAGAGATGTCTTAATAAGATTTGCAGATGCTTTATCTAACGTATCAGAAATAGAACAGAAACCGATTTTAGATGGCAAAAACATGACTATGATACTTATGCCAAAAAAAGAAAAATAGGAGGAATAATATGCCAAAAATTAAGTCACATAAAGGGACTCAAAAAGTTTTAAATGTAAGAAATAGTGGATCAATTAAAATAGGTCATCCAGGAACAAGACATAATACTGGAAAGAAAAATACCGCTTCAAATAGAAGTGGTAGAACAGCATCTGCTTTAAGTCATGCGGATGCAAATAGATTTAAAAAAGTACAATTTTAATTAAGAAGGAGGAAACAAGATGGCAAGAGTAAAAGGTGGAAATATCCACAAAAATAGAAGAAAAAAAGTTTTAAAACAAGCAAGTGGTTATTTTGGAAGTAAACATAAAGTATATAAAACAGCTAGTGAACAAGTTATGCATTCACTTAAATATGCTTATAGAGATAGAAGACAAAATAAAAGAGATATGCGTAAATTATGGATAACAAGAATTAACGCTGCATGCCGTTTAAATGACATTAGTTATTCTAAATTCATTTCTGGTTTAAATAAAGCTGGTGTAGAAATAAATAGAAAAATGTTAAGCGAAATAGCTATTGATGATCCAAAAACATTTACAAGCTTAGTAAAAATAGCTAAAGAAGGATTAGAAGGAAAAGCTACAAAACAAGAAGTTAAAACTACTAAAACTGTAGAAAAAGAAGCAAAAACAGATTTAGAAAGTTTAACAGTAGCAGAATTAAAAAAATTAGCTAAAGAAAAAAATATTGAAAACTATACTACAATGAAAAAAGCAGAATTATTAGATGCATTAAAATAGTCGTTTGACTATTTTTTTGTATAAAATTAATATTATAAGCAATGCCTATATATATCGTTTCATCATTAGAATAGGTATTAATAAATGCTAACTGAAATAAGTATATCTCATTTACAAAATTTTATCACATTTTTTAAACTATTTACTTGCTTTATGATTGGACTTATAGTATAATTTATATTGGAACATTTGATGTGAGTGTCGACCTCCAATCATAAAAGAAAGGGGGTAGATATAATGAAGTTTAAAACTTTTATAATAAAGGTTTTATATCTTATTTCTATAATTTTATTATTCTCTACCTTATTGGTACTGGCTATAAAAAAATAGACACTCATCAGCAATGATAAGTGTCAATTCAATTAAATTAGAGGCGACATTCACTTGCTAGCCAAATGTTCCTCTTTTTTATTTTATGCAAATCAACTTGCTAAATACATAATATCACAAAATTGATGTTTTTTCAAGTGACTTGAAACAAATTGAATCGTATGTAAATGGTAAAATAGAATTGGACAAAAATGGCAATCTAGGGATTGGACAGTTTTGTCCAAATACTTATTGACATTTACATCGTATAAAATAATTGTTTCATTTGTAATTTTATGTAATTATTATTATGTTAGAAAAATAATTTAAGATTAAAATATTCAACTATTTTTTGTATAAAAAATGTTATAAAGACATTTAAGATATTATAACATCATAAGTAAAATCTCAAGGCACATAGATATTCCATTATGAATGAAGTGTAAGCTAATAGGAACACATATATTTTTAGATTTACAAAGGGTATAAGCAAATATAAAACCTGGAATACTATATGGAATTATAAATAATAAATCTGTTAAACTTTCTAGACTACCTAAAACATGCATAGAACCAAATATCAATCCAGAAAAAATAATAAATAAAATATCGGTATGTGCAAATATTTTTCTAAAAGATAATCTAAATACTAATTCTTCTAATATAGGTGCGAAAATTACTGTAGTTATAAAAGTATAGATAGGTGCTTGCTTTAATACTTCTAATATATATTCTTGATTAGCAGATACTTCAGTAGTAGTAAAGTTTATAATTATTAAATTACTTAACATTATTAAAGCTAAAGATAAAAACCAATACTTAATATATTTCTTAAAATAACTAACATTATTTTTTATAAAATCTTTAAAGCATGGAATTAAATCTTTTCTATATATATATATTATTATAGATATTAATGAAGCCTCATATAGTAATGAATATATTTGTTTAACTACAAAATTTAAATTACTATAATTTATACCAAATAATCCAATAAATTCTTGTGATAGTGATGACAATACCAAATATAATAGTATTACTCCAAAACCAATTAACATGTTTTTCAAATCTTTATTTATTTTTTTATCCATAAATACCTCCATACTATTACATTATATCAAAATTTTGATAAAAATACGAAAAAAGTGTTATATTATAGAAAAAGTGTGATATAATTAAATTGTTGCAAGCGAGAGTGGGTGATTCCCACTCTTTAAATTAATTTGGAGGTACTTATGGATATAGCACGCAAAGCAAGAGATTTGATAGAAAATCATGTTAAAGAATCAGGTTATATTTTAGATGAAGTTTTATATGTAAAAGAGGATGGAAATTATTTTCTTAGAGTTGTAATCGATAAAAATGGAATTATTGATGTTGAAGACTGTGTAAACGTTACAAACATAATTAATCCAATATTAGATGATGTTGATTTTATAACTGATAGTTACATACTAGATGTATGTTCTAAAGAGAAAGGGTGTGAATAATATGGATAGTAAGGAATTTAAAAAAGCTTTAGATTTACTTGAAGAACGCGGCATTGATAAAGATTATATGTATGATGCGATGGTATTAGCCTTAACTAGTGCATATAAAAAGAATTATGGTAATTCTAACGTACGTGCAGAAGTAGATAAAGATACATTTACTTTTAAACTATTTTCTTATAAAACAGTAGTATTAGATAAAACACATAAAGAGTCACTTGATGAAGATAAAATACCAATGAGAGAAGAGGAAATACTAACAGAAGAACAATTAGAAGATGAAGAATTAGAGGATCTTCCAGAAGAATTTAGATATAGACCATTCGTATTTAATGAAAAATTACATATAACACTTGAGGATGCAAGAAAAATAGATCCAGATATACAAGTTGGCGAAACAATAGAAGAAGAAGTCACTCCAAAAGATTTTGGTAGAGTTGCAGCTGCTACTGCTAAACAAGTAATAATACAAAAAGTAAGAGAAGCAGAAAGAAACAATATCGCAAGTGAATTTAGCGAAAAGAAAGAAGAAATGATGTCAGGAACAGTTGAGATGGAAGATGAGAGAAATTATTACATTAACCTAGGAAAAACGCAAGGTTTACTTCCAAAATCAGAAATCATACCTGGAGAAGAAATAAAGATGGGTTCTAATATAAAAGTATATATTAGCAAAGTTGATATAGATTCTAAAGGGGCTTTAATTCTTTTAACTCGTAAACATTATGGATTTATAAAAAGATTATTCGAACTTGAAGTACCTGAAATAAACGATGGAACAGTTTTAATATATAGTGTAGCTCGTGAAGCTGGAATTAGAACTAAAATTGCTGTTTATTCAGAAAATAGTAATGTAGATCCAATAGGCGCTTGTATAGGAGAAAAAGGAACTAGAATAGCTAATATATTAAAAGAATTAGGTAATGAAAAAATAGATATTGTAAAATATTCAAAAGATCCAGTAGAATTTATACAAAATGCACTTAGCCCAGCTAAAAATCTTAGAGTATTTATTTTAGATGAAAAGACTAAAGAAACAATGGTAGTTGTAGATAATGAAAACCTTAGTCTAGCAATCGGTAAAAAAGGAATAAACGTTAAACTTGCAACTCGTCTTACAGGATATAAACTAGATATTAAGACACTAGATCAAGTACATGATAGTGGAATAAATATTCTAGAGTAGGTGAAATATGAAAAAAATACCAATGAGAAGTTGCATAGTTACAGGAGAGAAATTACCTAAAAGTGAACTTATTAGAGTAGTTAAAACTCCAAATTGTGATGTAATAGTAGATGAGACTGGAAAATGTAATGGTAGAGGAGCTTATTTAAAAAAAGATTTAGAAGTATTTTCTAAAGCACAAAAATCTAAAATATTAAATAAAAAACTTGAAATAGAAGTTCCAGAATCTATATATGATGAATTAAGAAGTAAGGTAGATTAATATGAAGAGAGAAAATTATTTAACATGGGATGAGTACTTTATGGGGATAGCTTTAATATCAGCCGAAAGAAGTAAAGATCCTAATAGTCAAGTGGGTGCTTGTATAGTTGATAAAGATAATAAAATAGTATCTTTAGGATATAATGGAGCCCCAATAGGGTATGATGATGACAAAGATATGACTTGGGAAAGAGAAGGAGATTTCTTAGATACCAAATATGCTTATGTATGTCATTCAGAATTAAATGCAATATTAAATTCAAAAATGCCTGTTAAAGATTGCAAAATATATGTTACACTATTTCCATGTAATGAATGTGCAAAGGCAATAATTCAATCAGGAATAAAAGAAGTTATATACTTAAGTGATAAATATGAGGGTACAAAAGAAAATATAGCTTCTAAAAAAATGCTTGATACTTGTGGAGTTAGTTATAAGCAATATAAGAAAACTGAAAAACAATTAGTAATAAAATTATAAAAGAGAGAGGGTGTTTTTATGATGAGTGTACTTGAATATGCACAAGATGTAAATAAAACTGTAGATGAAATATTAAACTTATGTAAGAGTCTAAATATAAATGCATCAAATTTAGATGACATGTTAGATGAGGAAGCAATTACAGAACTTGATAATGCTATAGCTTTAGAACAAGACTTAGATGAAACACTAGAATATGAAGATGAACTTATAGAAAAAGAAAATAGTAAAATAGAAACAATAGTTAATAATTCAAAACAAAAGAAACAAGCACAACAAATGAATAAAGTAAAAGTTGGTAAAAAAGAATTAGCTAAAAAGAAAAAAGAAATGTATAAAAATAAGGAAAAACTTGTAAGTAATGGACCAGTTCAAAACGAAAATGTCGTTACTTATAAAGATTCTATGACTATAGGAGATTTAGCTAAATCTTTAGGAGTACAACCAAGTGAACTAATAAAAAAATTATTCATGCTTGGTATATTAGCTACTGTAAATAATAAGATTGATTTTGATAATGCAGAACTTTTAGTAACAGAGTACGGTAAAGAGTTACAAAGAGAACAAATCATAGATGAAACTAAATTTGAAGAGTTTGAGATAAAAGATAATGAAGAGGACTTAGTAAAAAGACCACCAGTAGTTACAATAATGGGTCATGTAGACCATGGTAAAACAACATTACTAGATACTATTAGAAAAACAAATGTAGCTCTTGGGGAAGCTGGAGGTATAACTCAATCAATAAGTGCTTATCAAGTTAAAGTTAAAGATGAACTTATAACATTTATAGATACTCCAGGACATGCTGCATTTACTGAAATGCGTGCAAGAGGAGCAAGTATTACCGATATAGTAATAATAATAGTTGCTGCAGATGACGGAGTAATGCCGCAGACAAAAGAAGCAATAGATCATGCAAAAGCAGCTGGAGTTCCAATATTAGTGGCTATAAATAAGATAGATAAACCTGGAGCTAATCCAGATAGAATTATGACAGAACTTTCTGAATATGGACTTACACCAGATGTTTGGGGTGGAGATACAATCTATACTAAAATAAGTGCGAAAAATGGTATAGGAATAGAAGAATTATTAGATAATATTCTATTAGTAGCTGAAATGGAAAATTATAGAGCTAATCCTTCTAGGTATGCTAGTGGTAGTGTTGTAGAAGCTAGACTTGATAAACAAGTTGGCCCTGTTGTTACAGTATTAGTACAAAATGGAACATTAAGATTAGGAGATCCTATCGTAGTAGGTACTGCACATGGTAAAGTTAGAACTTTAAAAAACGATAAAGGCGAAGAAATTACTCAAGCACTTCCTAGTCAACCAGTTGAGATAACAGGATTAAATGATACACCAAATGCTGGAGATAAATTTATGGCTTTTGAAACAGAAAAACAAGCTAGAAGTATAGGAGAAGCTAGAAAAGAAGAAGAACATTTGAAGCAAAATGCAAAGACATCTGTATCTTTAGAAGACATATTTGCTAAGATACAAGATGGGGTAAAAGAAATAAACGTAATAGTAAAAGCAGATGTTAACGGAAGTGCAGAAGCTGTAAAAAATTCTTTAGAGAAAATAGAAGTAGAAGGTGTAAAAGTTAAAGTACTTAGAAGTAGTGTAGGAGCTATTACAGAAAGTGATATAGTTTTAGCAAGTGCTTCAAGTGCTATCATAATAGGATTTAATGTAAGACCAAACAATAGTATAAAAGATTATGCTAATGAATTAGGTGTTGAAATAAGACTTTATGATATAATTTATAAAGCTGTAGAAGAGATGGAAGCAGCAATGCGTGGTATGCTAGATCCAGAATACGAAGAAAAAGTAATAGGTAGTGCAGAAGTAAGACAATTATTTAAATTTTCTAAAGTAGGTACTATTGCAGGTAGTTATGTAGTAGATGGAGTAATAAAATCAAACTCTAAAGTTCGTTTAATACGTGATAGTGTTGTTATATATGATGGAGAAATAAATTCTATTCAAAGAGAAAAAGATAGTGTTAAAGAAGTTAAAAAAGGTTTAGAATGTGGTATAACAATAACTAATTTTAGCGATATTAAAGTTGGAGATATAATAGAAGCATACGAAATGGTAGAAAAAACTGACAAAAATATTATGTAATAAAAACTAGTAATTTTATTATGTTAATTTAGATACGTAATAAAAACTAGTTTTTTTAGTAATAAATAAGATGTAGAATGCAAATTTATTTATTTTTTAGACAAAATTTGCATTCTATTGCAAACTTTTTAATATTATAGTATAATATATTTTGAGGTGAATGTTATGCTTGAAAGAAAAGAATATCTTGATGAGTTAATATCCTGGAAAGACAAAGATTTAATTAAAGTGGTAACTGGTATAAGAAGATGTGGAAAATCTACTTTATTTGATTTATATATTAATTATTTGATAAAAGAGGGAGTAAAAGAAGATCATATAATATCGTTAAATTTAGAATCACCTGATTATGAGTTTAATAATTATAAAGAATTATATGATTATGTAAAAAATAAAATAAAAGATAATGATAATTATTATGTATTTTTAGATGAAATACAAAATGTAGATAAATTTCAAAAAGCAGTAGATGGACTCTATATAAAGAAAAATGTAGATGTATATATAACTGGCTCTAATGCATATTTATTATCAGGAGAACTTGCAACTTTGCTTTCTGGAAGATATATTGAAATAAAAATGTTACCATTATCTTTTAAAGAATATAAGGATTATTATAAGGAAGATAATCTTGAAAAATTATATTTGAATTATGTTAATAATAGTTCTTTCCCTTACGTTTTAAATTTAAGTGATAGTGATCAAATTGATGCATATTTAGATAGCATATATAACACTATAATTGTTAAAGATATATTAACGAGGAAAAAAATATCAGATTCTAGCATGTTAAAAAGCGTTACAGAGTTTTTATTTTCATCTATTGGTTCAACTTTATCAGTTAAAAAGATATCAGATACATTAACTTCTGATGGCAGAATTATATCAGTTCATACTGTGGAGAAGTATTTAGAGGCTTTGACAGAAAGTTACATATTTAATAAAGTTTCAAGATATGATATTAAAGGTAAACAGTACTTGCAAACGGGCGATAAATACTATGCCACAGATGTAGCCATGCGATATGCATTACTCGGAAGAAAAAATGTTGATTTAGGCCATATACTTGAAAATGTAGTCTATTTAGAATTAAAAAGAAGAGGTTATAAAGTTTATATTGGAAAAAGTGGAGATAAAGAAGTAGACTTTATAGCTACAAATAAGGAAGGCACTATCTATATACAAGTTGCTTATTCAGTAAGAGATGAAAAAACATTAAAACGAGAATTAGAAAGTTTACAATCAATAAATGATCATTATCCAAAATATATTTTAACTATGGATATAGATCCAGAAGCGGATTATAATGGAATAAGAAAAATGAATGTATTAGAATGGTTATTAAAGCGATAATCCAAAACTTAAATTTATTGCTTATATATTAATTTGTATGTTATAATTACATTATGAGAGGGATGAATTTATGAGTATAAAAATAGAAAGAATTAATAGTAATTTACAAAAAGAAATAAGTTATATAATCGCAAATGAGATAAAAAATCCCAATATAAATTTTGTAACTATTACAGCATGTGATGTTACAAACGATTTAAGTTATGCTAAAGTTTATTTTACTACTTTATCTGACAAAAAAGAAACATTAGAAGCATTAAAAAGTGCTAAAGGTTTTATAAGAAAAACTTTAGCAGATAGAGTAGAGTTAAGACATATTCCAGAATTAGAATTTATATATGATGAATCAATAGAATATGGTAAGAGAATAGAAGATAAAATAAAAGAAATACATGACAATTAATGTATTTCTTTTAAGCTTCCATGTAAATTTTTTTATCATAATTGTGTTCTAAATCATCTAATTTAAATAATTCTTCAGTTGATATCATAAAGAAATTATGAATTAGATATTGTTTTCCATCACTTACAACAGGATCATCCCAAGTCACATCTAGATGATACCATTTCCCATCAAGGTTTACTAAATTCCATACATGATTTTCAGACGATATTCTATAGTTTTGAATACCAAGTGTATCAAGATATATAGCCATAATATCACTATATCCACTACATATTGCTTTATTTGTAGTAATTAATTCATATGCATTAAATAATCTACTATGTTCATTTACATCATATTCAGTATTATTTATAACATAATCATGAAATTTTCTAATTTTATCATAATCACTCATAGAATCGCCTATATTTTCTTTTATATAATCATCTATATAATTTTTAATGTATTTTATTTCACTTTCGCTATATAATTTATCAATTTTAATATTTACTTCTCTATCAGATATTGTAGTTATTCTTATTTGATAATATGAATTAAATGGATGAACAAAATTATTTATGTTAGATATAATCTCACTATCATCTATAAGTTTATTTACATCACTGATACATTCACTATATTCACACATAAAACTAAAATTATCATCTCCACTATTCATAACAGTATAAAAAATATTTAATAAATCTTGATAATTAGTAGCTGAAGTTACATCAGTATTTTGAACAAATAAATAATCATTTTCTCGGTAATACTCATTATAGGTTAATACTTCACCATTTCCTCTATATATAATAGTATTAAGTATAAAATTAGAAATATTAGTTCTAAAAATATATACAACTATTACTAAACTAATCATAAATATAATTTTAATTAAATCCTTCATAGTATCACCTATCTAATTATAACATACGAATAAAATACGCACAATAAAATACATAACTATTATATGTAAATAATAAAAAAAAGAAGTAAAATTTTACTCCATTGAATTAACTTTTTTAGTTAGTCTAGCTTTACATCTCGCACTCGTATTTTTAGTAGTTACTCCTTTTTTAGTAGCCTTATCTATAGTTTTTATCGCAACTTTTAATTTTTCATTAGCTTTTTCTTTATCTTTAGAAGCAACTTCTCTTTCTACATTTTTTATTGCTGTTTTCATACTAGCTTCATATTCGTTATTAACTTTTTCCTTTTTTACATTAACTAAAACTCTTTTTTTAGCATTTTTTAAATTTGGCATAATTCACCTCCAAGTCACATATAAACATATTTTAACAAATAATTGTAAAAATTGCAATAAAATAAAGAAATTTGTTTAAAATAATACTGGTGATTTGTATGGATAAAGAAATAGATTTAAGTAAGTATCAAATAAGAACAGATCTTGCAATAGATGATTTAGAAGAGAGTAAAAAATTAAAAGGTGTAAAATATAAAACAGATATTATTAATGGTATAAAGGTTACAAATGTAGAATTAGATACTGATAATGATTTAGATAAGAAAAAAGGTAAATATATTACATTAGAATTTGATGATGTAACTGATACTAATAATATGAGAAAAGTAATAGAAACTTTAACTTTAGTTTTAAAAAAAATATTAAAATTAAAAAAAGATTCTTATGGATTGATAGTTGGACTTGGTAATGATAAATCAACTCCTGATTCATTAGGACCATTAGTAGTAGAGGATATAATTGTTACAAATCACTTATACGTACTTAATGAAATGAGTGAAAACTATAAAAGATTAAGTGCGATAAATCCAGGTGTTACAGGAGAAACAGGTATTGAAACTAGTGATATAATAGAATCTATTGTAGAAAGAATAAAGCCAAGTTATATAATTGTTATAGATTCATTAGCTAGTAAATCTATAGAAAGACTAAATAAAACAATACAAATTACCGATACAGGAATACATCCTGGTAGTGGAATAGGTAATAAAAGAAAAGAGATAAGTTTTGAAACATTAGGAATACCTGTTATAGCTATTGGAGTGCCAACAGTTGTAGATGCTACTGTAATAGTATCTGATACAATAAATTTTATATATAAAAATTATGCTTTTAATAAAGAATATCTTAATAATCCTAAAAGTAAATTAACTTTTAATAATGTTAATTATTTAGGAAAACAAGTATTAGAGGATAAAGAAGATAAAGAAAAATTACTAGGTCTTGTTGGAACTCTTGATGAAATTGAACTTCAAAAACTTATATTTGAAGTATTAAATCCAATAGGTTATAATTTAATGGTAACACCAAAAGAAATAGATTTTATTATACATAAATTATCAACAGTAATATCAAGTTCATTAAATAATTCTATTCATAATCTTAATAAATAATGTAAAGTAAAATATAAAATTTAAGTATGTATTAGATAATAATATTGACAAAATTCGTTAAAACATGTTATATTTGTATCATAGGGAACAGTAAGGTGGTGAGAAAATGAAAAATATTAAAGGTTTTACATTAATAGAATTATTAGCAGTAATCGTAATTCTAGCAATCATCGCATTAATCGCAACACCAATTATTTTAGGAATTATTGATGATGCTAGAAAGAGTGCGAAAGATAGAACAGCTGAATTAGTCGCTAATGGAGTACAATTAGCTTATACAAGATATTTATTTAAAAATAATGGTTCAGGAAGTCCTGATCAATTCTGTACTTACATGGTAGCTACATATTTTGATATGGATAAAGCTACATTAGATTCTAATGGATGTGCAGAGGGTTCTACTTCAGTAGTGGTAAATGTAGGTAAAGATAAATATACTGTTGAGTATAATAAAGATAAGAAGACAGCAACAGTTAAAGGAGATAAAGACTCATCTACTGCAGATGTAACTGATGTAGTTGTTAATTTAGGTTCAGTTGTGGCTGGAGCGGGAGCATAAAAACAATTAAGTTCAATCGTTGATTGAACTTTTAATATCAGAAAAATTTTATTTTCTAATAACTTTTAACATCCTATTCTAACACCGTATTGACAAAATTCGTCAAAATATGTTATATTTGTATCATAGGGAACAGTAAGGTGGTGATAAAATGAAAAATATTAAAGGTTTTACATTAATAGAATTGTTAGCAGTAATCGTAATTTTAGCAATCATCGCATTAATAGCTACACCAATTATTTTAGGTATTATTGATGATGCTAGAAAGAGTGCTAAACAAAGAACAGCAGAATTAGTATCTAATGGAGTACAATTAGCATATACAAGATATTTATTTAATAACAATGGTTCAGGAAGTCCAGATCAATTCTGTACATATATGGATAAGAATGCTACATATTTTGAAATGGATAAAGCTACATTAGGAGATTGTACAGATAATAAAACTGCAACAGTAAAAGTAGGTAATGATACATATACAGTAACATATACAGCTGGATCTGTAACAATTTCAAGTGATGCAACAGATACTGTTACAACTAAATTAGCTGCTGCCACAGAATAATAAAAAGATTAAGTTCAATCGGCAATTGAACTTTTTAAGGCAATAAATATTTTAAAGTTAAGAAGTAAAGTATTCTGGGCATAAAAAATTTTGGAAGGTAAAATAGTAGTTATTGACTTAGATAATCAACTACTATTTTTTCTATTTCGCTCCAATTACCACTTTCTTGATAACATCTTAAAGCTATTAAAAATTTGTTCCATCTACACTCCTCTCATACCTACTTGTTTTAATCTTTGCTGTACTATTATCTTATTAGAACTTTCTACAGCTCGACTTCCTATTTTATCATACTTTTATGACTTTACCCCGAAAAAAATTTTTTACACCCAGTAAAAGTATTCTAATTTTATTGACAAAAAATAATAAAATATGTTATATTTGTATCATAGGAACAGTAAGGTGGTGAGAGAATGAAAAATATTAAAGGTTTTACATTAATAGAATTATTAGCAGTAATCGTAATTTTAGCAATTATCGCATTAATAGCTACTCCAATTATTTTAGGTATTATTGATGATGCTAGAAAGAGTGCAAAACAAAGAACAGCTGAATTAGTCGCTAATGGGGTACAATTAGCATATACAAGATATTTATTTAAAAATAATGGTTCAGGAAATCCTGATCAATTCTGTACTTACATGGTAGCTACATATTTTGATATGGATAAAGCTACATTAGATTCTGAGGGATGTTCAGATAGTGCTACTTCAGTAAAAGTAAATGTAGGTAATGATATATACACTGTTAATTATAGTAAAGAAAAAAAGACAGCCACTATAACAGGCACTGAAGGTTCAGCTACTAAAGATGCTGTAACTGATGTAGTTGTCAATTTAGGTTCAGTTGCAGCTGGAGCATAAAAATAAAAAAGTTCAATCGATGATTGAACTTTTTAAGTATTTATAAAGTTTTTATTTAATATATTTTTAAAAATTATTATTTAATAGAAAATCAATTAAATTTAGATGTATAATACCATCATGAGATAAATCTTTTCTATCAAGAGAGATAACATATTTTGGATAATTATCTTCAATTGATTTAAATGCATTAAATCCTCTTTCTATTGTATTATCATTACCTTCCATTTCAAAAGTTATTACACTTAACCGTAATAACTTTAAAAATTATAACAAGAAGTGAGGTATGAACTGTATTGACAAAAAATGATAAAATATGTTATATTTTTATCGTAGAAAACAGTAGATGGAAACTTGTAAGTTTTGTAGAATAAAAATTGAATATAAGGGAAATTAAAGAAAGAGTGATAAAATATGAATTATTTAAATTTTGAAATAGTAGTAGGACTTCTCATTCTTATTTTTATTAGGATTCTTCCTTTATTGTTTTATTTTTTTATAATAAGAATAATAGTTAATTCTATTAGAAGAGTATCAAGTAGAAAGTATTTTAAAAATAATGTTGTAACTCATAGCGATGAAAATATAAATAATAATACAAAAGATAAAAATAATGTTTATTTTGATGTTTCAAAAAGTAAACTAGAAATGTTTAATACTGATGATATTGATGCTTTAAAAGATTACTTTTATGATATATTCGTTAAATTTGAAATAGCTTATAATAATCTTGATTATAATTTAATGAGAATGTTAAGCACCAAACAACTTTTTCAAAATTATTACACAGGAATAACTTTAGATTTACAAGTTGGAAAAAAGAGAATAATCAATGATATCAAAAAAAAGAATGTGATTATATATGAATTAGATAGTACTATTGCTAAACAAACAGTTTCTGCAATGATAGAAATTTCATATTATAATTACATAATAGATCGTAAAGGAAATATTGTAAGTGGTAGTAGAGATAATCCTACAATAGAAAAATTTGAGGTAACATTTAGAAAAGATTTTAATAAAGATGATATATCTAAATGCCCAAATTGTGGAGCAAATATCATAGGTAATAAATGTGAATATTGTAGAACAATAATAAAAAATGAAGTATTTAAAATCAGTAATATTAAAAGAATTATTGAATAAGAAATCTTTAATTCTTTTTTTAGATTTTTTAACATTTTATTTTTGAGGTGAAGTTCTTGATTTACTTATTAAAACATACGTGATATAATGTTTGCAGGTGATTTTATGAAAAAACCTGTAGTAGCTTTAGTAGGAAGACCAAATGTAGGTAAGAGTACTATATTTAATAAAATAATGGGTAAAAAAATATCAATAATAGAAGATACTCCTGGTGTAACGCGTGATAGAGTATATGGTAGTGCGAGTTATAAAAACTATAAATTTCATTTAATAGATACTGGAGGAATAGAACTTGGTAATGATTCATTTAATAATGAAATAAAAGTGCAAGCAACTCTAGCAGTAGATGAAGCAGATATCGTAGTATTTGTTGTAGATGGAAAAGAAGGATTAACTAGTGATGATTTCCTTGTACGAGATATGCTAAAAAAAGTATCTGATAAAGTAATAGTTGCTATAAATAAATGTGATAGTAAAAAGATTAAAGATAACGAGTATGATTTCTATGAATTAGGATTCGACAAAATGGTTAAAGTTAGTGGAGAACAAGGAACTGGAATATATGATTTGTTAGATTTAATTACTAATAACTTTCCTATATATGAAGAAGAGGTAGATAATACTAAAGTTAAATTTTCAATAATAGGTAGACCCAATGTAGGTAAAAGTAGTTTAGTAAATGCAATACTAAATGAAGATAGAGTTATAGTTTCATCAGTTGCTGGAACGACTAGAGATGCGATAGATACTGAATTTAATTATAATAATGAAAAATACGTAGTTATAGATACAGCAGGTATGAGAAAAAAAGGTAAAGTATATGAGAATATTGAAAAATATAGTTTACTTAGAAGTTTAAAAGCAATTGATAGATCAGATGTATGTGTACTTGTAATAGATGCTAGCGAAGGGATTATTGAACACGATAAGCATATAGCAGGCTATGCAATAGAAGCAGGGAAAGCAATAGTTATTGCAGTAAATAAATGGGATTTAATAGAAGATAAAGAGAATGCTATGAAAAAATGGAAACAGGATATAATGTCTGATTTCGCATTTATCTCATATGCTAAAGTAGTATTTTTAAGTGCTAAAACAAAAAAGAGAATACATACATTAATGCCTGAAGTATTAAGCGCACACGAAAATAGTAAGAAAGAAATTAAGACAAGTTTACTTAATAATGTAATAAGAGATGCATATGAACTTAATTTACCACCAAGTTATAAAGGTAAAAGACTTAAAATTTATTTTGCTAGTCAAGTTAGAACTATGCCACCAACATTTAATATAGAAGTAAATAGTAAAGGACTTGTACATTTCTCATATGAGAGATATTTAGAAAATAAAATAAGAGAATCATTTGACTTTAGTGGTACACCTATAGTTATAAATTTTAAAAACAAAGAAGAAAAATAATTAGGAAGGATCTAATATATTTAGATCGTATTATAAAATGGATAATAAAAAGTTGTTAAAAATAATTAGTTGTTTAATGGTATGTTCTATTCCTATTATTCAAGTGATTGCTAGATATTTAGAATCTATTCATGTAATTAGTAGTTATTACTATATAAATCCAACAATAATATTTTATATGTCAATACCTTTATTAGTATATATTTATATAAAAAATATAATAAATAAAAAAAGAAAATTAGATAAATTTGATTATATATTTTATATATTAGTAATAGCAGGATTTATAACTACTATATTTTCTATAAATAAAACATTATCAATTATAGGTAGACCTCCTCGTTATGAAGGATATTTAACTGTTTTAAGTTATTATTTGCTTTTTATAAATTGGAAAGTAAATGGAAGAGTAGAAGATATAAAAGAATTTATCAAACTTATTACTTTAGTAGCACTCTTTAATTCTTTTTATGCATTAATGCAGATATATACTAATTTTAATTTTATAGTTAGATATTCTGATATTCAAATGGCATCTGGATTATGTGGTAATCCTAATTTCTTTGGTAGTTTAATTGTTACAGTATTAAGCATTATATCTTGTAGATTTTTATTTAATAAAGAGATAAATATAAAAGATTATTTAGTAATTATATTACTATTTATCTCACTTATTAATTCACAATCAACAGGACCTATGCTTACATTTATATTAGTAATAATATTCTTAGTTATATATCTTAAAAAGAAGAAAATGTTAATATTAAAAAATTTATTATTACTATGTATATCTTTAACTTTTATTTTCCCTTCTATATATGTTATAAACAAATATAAAGGAAATATTTTTAAAAAAACTGTTATCGAAAATACTAAATGGGAGTTAAGTATTAAAGAAGTAAATAAAACTATAAAAACTGGTGGCAATGGAAGATTAGAAATATGGAAAAATAGTTTAGGTATTGTAAAAGATTACATATTAGTTGGAGCAGGATTTGATAATTTTTATTTAGCATACCCAAATTATTATGAAACATCTAATAGCGCAAGTTATAAATATGTAGATGGTAAACTTGTAAAAACGACACCAGAAAAATATTACATAATAGATAATGCTCACAATGTTTATTTACATAAACTTATAATAGAAGGAGTTATAGGACTTATACCATATTTATATTTATGTTTAATAACATTTATAAGAGGTTTAAAATCTAAAAACAAATATATAATATTATTACTAAGTGGCTTTGTTGCTTATTCTATTCAGGCGTTTGTGAGTATTAGTGTTATACAGGTTGCTCCTATATATTACATAATAATAGGCCTAATTCTCTCCAGTAGCACATCTAAATCTCTTACATAAACTAATGTAGGAGGTTTTTTATGGCTTTTTCAGATTCTTTTTTCAATAGAGTAGAGAAAAAAACTAATGTAGGTAAAGAAACGATTTTAGATTTAGCTAAAAAATTACAACAAAATGATTTAAAAAATGAAGGAACATTAAGAGAGGTAATTCAAACTTTAAGTAAAATGACAGGTAGGGATGTTTCAAAAGAACAAGAAGATAAAATAATAAGTGCGGTAGTTAATGATAACATTCCTAAGGATATAGATAAGTTAATTTAAATTATTATTAAGCATCAAATCTATTTAGATATGGTGTTTTTTTTATATACAATTAATAAAAAAATATGTTATTATAGTTTTAAAGAAAGTTGGTAATTAGCATGAAGTGGAAAATTGGTAATGTAGAAATAGATAATCAAGTAGTACTTGCTCCTATGGCAGGAGTAACAGATAAAACATTCAGAACAATTATAAAAGAAATGGGTGCGGGCTTGTTAGTTACTGAGATGATAAGTTCAGAAGCAATAGTTAGAAAAAATAAAAAGACTTTAGATATGTTAGATATTTCATCATATGAAAAACCTATATCAGTACAATTATTTGGTGGAGATCCAAATACTATGGCTCTTGCAGCTAAATACATCTATGAAAATATTGATAATGTTTCAATAATAGATATAAATATGGGGTGCCCTGTACCTAAAGTAGCACTCTCTAGTAATGCAGGTAGTTCCTTATTAAAAGATCCAAATAGAGTATATGAAATAGTTAAAGCGGTAGTTGATTCAGTACCAATTCCAGTAACAGTTAAAATAAGAAGTGGTTGGGATAATGATAGTATAAATGCAAAAGAAATAGCTAAAATAATTGAAAAAGCAGGTGCGAGTGCGATAGCGATTCATCCAAGAACAAGAAAACAAGGATATAGTGGGAGTGCTAACTGGGATATAATAAAAGAAGTAAAAAAATGTGTAAATATACCAGTTATAGGTAACGGAGATATAAAAAGTTATTTGGATGCAGAAAAGATGCTTGAAGAAACAAAATGCGATGCAGTTATGATAGGTAGAGCTACTTTAGGTAATCCATGGATTATTAAAGATTGTGTAGATTATTTAGAAAAAGGTATAATACCAAAAGAAGTAACTTTAGAACAAAAGATAAACATGATAAAAAAACATTTAGATTTATTAATTCAAAATAAACCTTTAAAATGTGCTATGTTAGAAATTAGAAGTCATGCTTCATGGTATATTAAAGGATTATATAATGCAAAAGAGTTAAAAGAACAAATATTTAAAACAAAAACAAAAGAAGAATTTGAACAACTTTTAGATTCATACTTGACAGAAAAAAACAATTTATGATAACCTAAGATAGGTGATGGTATGGAAAATTTAGATAGGATGGAAAAATTCTTCAAATACGATATCGAAATAAAAAACATTTTATATAAGTCAGCACCCAAAGAAGAATATCGTTATGATAGAGATTCTAAAATAGAGTATAGTAATCTTTTATTTACTTCTATAAATGATATTGATTTTTATTTAAAAAATATAGTAAATAATTTTGATTTTTCTCAAGATGATAAAAAATATGTAAAAGATTTTATACAATCAATTAAAGTAGAATTAATAAAATGTGGATTTGATTATAATAAATTAGAAAAATTTTATAATATATGCTTTTCTGATATGAGAGAAGAACTTGTAAATGAAGTTGCGAATAATTGCTACGGATATGGTGGAATGGGAGTATCTTTAAGTAGAGCTAAGTCTATAAATGAACTATTACACGTAATACATCAAACAATAATAAATAACGAAAATAATTATGAATCTTTACCTATAATAGATGAAAGAAAAGAAGATGGAATCACTCTTTATGGAAAAGAAAATGAAATCGCACGTTCTATCTTTAAAGCTTTTCCTTCAGACTTAATAAGTACTTTTATAAACATAATGTCTTTAAGTAATGATAAAGTTGTAATTATGGTAAGAGATTATGGATATGCTCTAGTTATAGAGTTAGATAAAGAAAAAGATAGTGATAAATATTATGTTAGATATTTTATACCTAAAATATGTAATGTAGATATGGTTAATGCATTAAAAGGTGTTAATAAAGTTGATAAAAATTCTAGATATACAGTCGGAATATTTGAAACTAGTTTAGATAAATTACCATTTGAAATAGTTGATTTTGTTCGTAAAGTTCCAACTGATGACGATTTAGAAATTATACAAAAATATAATAGAACAAAATAATAAAGATTAAGCATCTTTATTATTTTTTAAAAATTCACGTAATATTTTAGTTAAAGCTCTCTTTTCAATTCTTGAAACATAACTCCTAGATATACCCATTTTTTTAGCTATTTCCTTTTGTGTTATTTCATCATTATTATAAAGTCCATATCTATCTGAAATTATTTCTTTTTCTCTAGGAGTTAATATTTTTAAGTAATCTTTTAAGTCAGATATATTATTTTCTTTATGTATATCTAAAGCAAAATCAGGAGCAGGAGTTTTTAATATATCTAATATAGTTATTTCATTACCTTCTTTATCAAATCCAACAGATTCATTAATGCTTATATCTTTAGATCTTTTTTTATTATTTCTAAAGTGCATAAGTATTTCATTTTCAATACATCTTGCAGCATACGTAGTAAGTCTTGTATTTTTCTTTTTAGAATAACTATCTACAGCTTTTATAAGACCAATAGTACCAATACTTATTAAATCATCAGTATCTTCATTTTTATTATTATATTTTTTTACTATATGAGCAACTAATCTAAGATTGTGTTCAATTAATTTAGCTCTCGCATCTTTATCTCCCATTCTAGATTTCTCAACATACAAATCTTCATCTTCTTTAGATAGAGGGTCTGGGAAACTATTATTTGAATATGCTGCACTAAATATATAGAAATCTTTAAATAATAGTTTAAAAAAATTAAACATATTTCACCTCAAAATAATATATGATATACATATTTTGTCCTATACTAGTGTAAAATTTTTAATTGTAATCTAGTCATTAATTAATTTATCAGCACAATACTAATTATTATAAAACACTATAAACTTTGTCATTGTATTTTAGAAAATTTTATGGTATTATAATTGCCAACTTGATAACTTTATAAAATTTAAAGGGGTGAAATCAATGTTTAGAGAACTAATTGATAAATTAAAAACAAAGAAAAAACAATTACAAAATTGTTGTGTAAGTAATGAAACTATAAAAAGCAAACCTATTGAAAAACAAAGTGATTTTGAAATAACTATATCAGTTTATAATAATATCTTTAAAATAGAAATTAGTGATTATATTTCTATTAGTGATTGTGTAAAAAAATGGAATCTAATGATGAATTTCATATATTAAATTTATTATGTAATTGTGTAATATGGAATAGTAGAAAACAAAAAGTTAACAAGGGAATATATTATGTTATACAAAATAGTAATCGTATTTATAATATTTTATTTACTGATGAAGAACTAATTATAGATGAAAGAATAAAAAAAGAATTTGATGAACAAACAAAAAAAGAAAATATAACAGAAGAAAGAGTTATAACTTTTAAAATAAATAAAAATGAATATAACTATTATGAAGCAAAACATGATAAAACAGGTGATACTTTCTATACAAGATACTATGATAAAAATAGATTACTTAGTATGGGAACTTTTGATTTATCACCACAAGAAACTTATGATGAAATTAGTTCAGTTATTTATAATTTAGAAAGAATAAATGGAATAGAAAATATTATTGATATAGATTTTTTGAAAACACAAGTTTTAGAAGATTTAGATAAAATTCGACACAAATAAAAGAAAAAAATAAGGTATTGAAAAAATATAAAAAACATGATAATATTAAGAAGTAATAGGAAACATAAAAAATTATGTAACTATTAATAGAGAAAGGAAAGATGTAAAAGTTATGATTAGAACAAACGTTCGTACGGGGGGGGGTCATTTAGAATTAAATAATGGCTTTACCCTAATAGAGCTACTTGCAGTTA